>NZ_JAOTQU010000022.1:0-128675 GCF_025685765.1 Pseudomonas sp. PDM13
GCGAAGGCCAGGAAAACCGCCGCGAACGTGGCGAGCGTCCGCCGCGCGAAGAGCGCCAGCCCCGTGAAGAGCGCGCCCCGCGCCCCGAGCAGGTTGCCGCCGAGGCCAGCGAAGAAGAACTGCTGAACAACGAAGAGCTGCTGGATGATGCCGATGGCCAGGAAGGCGCCGAAGGCGACCGCCCCCGCCGCCGCTCCCGTGGCCAGCGTCGCCGTAGCAACCGCCGTGAGCGCCAGCGTGAAGTCGAAGGCGAAGAAGGCGAGGAAGGCAGCGAAGAGGCCAATGTCGATGGCAGCGTCCCCACCGCCGTTGTCGTGACCGCCGTCGCCGCAGAAGTGATCGCCGAGCAGGTCGAAGGCCAAGCCAGCAGCGAGCCAACCCAGGTCGAAAGCGCCGCCAGCGAAGCCACGGTCGCAGCCCCTGCCGCCGAAGCCGTCGCCCAGGAGCAGGAACCGGTCGAAGCGATCGAGACCAGCGCCCCTGCCGTGATCGAAAGCGAAGTGTCCGTCGTGGTCGTCGAGCCGGTTGCCGAAACCGTGGTCGAAGCCCCCGTCGAGACCGCTCAGGTCACAGAAGTGGAAGCACCGGCTCCGGTCGTGGCCCCTGTTGTCGAAGCCGAACCGGCTCCTGCCCCCGCGGCAGCACCGGTAAGCGCCGGTGGCCGTGCGCCGAACGATCCTCGCGAAGTACGTCGCCGTCAGCAGGAAGCCGAGCGTCTTGCACGTGAAGCCGCCGCAGCCCCCGTGGTAGAAGCCCCGGTGGTCGAGGAAGCTGCTCCGGTCGTGGTTGAAGTCGCCGCTGAGCCGGCGGCGGAAGCCCAGCCCGAGCCCGTTGCTGAAGCTGTCGTGGAAGCCCAGGAAGTTGCGGAAGAGCCCAAGGTCGAAGTGACCGAGGCCAGCACCGAAGCTGCCGAAGCAACCGTCGCTGACGAAGCGAAGGAAGAGGAAGAAGCCAAGGACGAGTCCAAACCGACCGTCTAAGGCCCTGCCTGAATGAACAAGGGATGCCTCGGCATCCCTTTTTCTTTGGCACGAGAAAAGTGCCCGCCCCGCCCACCGTCCACCGCAACCTGCGCACCCTCCTCCCCTCACTGCACCGCAAATGAAAAAGGGACGCCTGAGCGTCCCTTTGTCTATTGCGTGCAACCCATGTCAGAGCAGATTGGGCTCCATCTCCAGCGCCACACCAAAGCGTTCGGCGACATCGGCCTGGATACGCTGCGCCAGGTCCAACAGCTGCAGGCCGGTAGCCGCACCATAGTTCACCAGAACCAGGGCCTGCAGGCGATGAACACCCGCATCGCCATCACGGAACCCCTTCCAGCCGGCACGCTCGATCAGCCAGCCTGCGGCCAGCTTCACCTGGCCATCGGCCTGGGGGTAGGCCACCAGGTCCGCGTGTTCGCCACGCAGGCGCTCGGCCAGCTCGGCCGGTACCAGCGGATTCTTGAAGAAGCTGCCTGCATTGCCCAGTTGAGCCGGGTCCGGAAGCTTCTCGCTGCGGATGGAGCAAATGGCGCGGCTCACATCCAACGCCGTGGGAGCATCGACGCCCTGCTCCTGCAGCCGCTGGCGCACAGGCCCGTAGTCGAGGTGCAAGCTCAGCGCGCGGCTCAACTTGAAACGAACTCTGAGGATCAGCCAGCGGCCGACCTCACGCTTGAACAGGCTGTCGCGATAGCCGAAGGCGCACTCTTCCAGGCTGAAGTCACGCAGCTCGCCACTCAGGCGGTCCATCGCGGTCAACCCGGCGAATACATCCTTGATCTCCACCCCGTAGGCGCCGATGTTCTGCATCGGTGCCGCCCCGACGGTGCCGGGAATCAGGCTGAGGTTCTCCAGCCCCGCCAGCCCCTGCTCCAGGGTCCAGAGCACGAACGGGTGCCAGGGCTCGCCGGCTTCGGCCTCCACCAGCACCTGCTCACCGTCATCGCCCAGCAAACGCAGGCCGCGGCTGGCCATGCGCAGCACCAGCACGTCGATATCACCGGTCAGCAACAGGTTGCTACCCCCGCCGATCACTTGCAGCGGAATACCGCGTGCGCTCGCCAGAGCCAGCGCCTCACGCACATCAGCATCGCCATGCGCCTCGGCGAACAGGCGCGCACGCACCTCCACACCAAAGGTGTTGAAGGGCTTCAGGGAAACGTTTTCGGAAACGACCAGGCTCACAGGCGCCCCCGAATCTCGGCAACCAGACCATCACAGGCCTGCTCGATCAGATTCAGCACCTCTTCGAAGCCTTCCTCGCCGCCGTAGTAAGGATCCGGGACCTCTTCCGGCACCAGGCCATAGCGGCGCAGGAACAGGTCCGGCTCGCTGCCATTGCGACGCAGCCCCTTGAGATCACGCAGGTTGCCGTGATCCATCGCCAGCACCAGGTCGAAACGCGAGAAGTCCCCCACGCTCACCTGGCGCGCCCGCAGCAGCGACAGGTCATAGCCACGTCGCAGCGCCGCCTGGCGGGTGCGTGTGTCGGGAGCCTTACCAACGTGCCAGTCACCGGTGCCGGCGGAATCGACCTCGACCTGCTCCGCCAGCCCCGCCTCGTGCAGCTTGTGGCGCAGTACGCCCTCGGCGGTGGGCGAGCGGCAAATATTGCCCAGGCAGACGAACAGGACCTTCATCAGGCCCCCAGCAAGCGGCGCACCCGCTCCAGGTCTTCAGCGGTATCCACACCGGCAGCCGGCGCCTCCAGGGCATCGGCTACGTGGATGCGCACGCCATGCCAGAGCGCACGCAGCTGCTCCAGGCATTCGGTGTTCTCCAGCCAGCACGGGCCCCACGCGACGAAGTCGTGGAGGAACTGCACGCGGTAGGCGTAGATACCGATATGACGGCGGTAAGGCACCCCTTCGGGCAAGGCATCACGCCCCTGGGCGAAGGTGTCGCGGGCCCAGGGCAGCGGTGCACGGCTGAAGGTCAGGGCCAGGCCCTGGGTGTCGGTCGACACCTTGACCACATTGGGGTTGAACAGTGCATCCACGTCATGGATGGGCTCGGCGAGGGTGGCGATGCCCGCCTCCGGGTGAGCCGCCAGGTTGGCTGCTACCTGGTCGATGATCGCCGGAGGGATCAGCGGCTCATCGCCCTGCACATTGACCACGATGGCGTCGCCGGCCAGCCCGAGCTGGATGGCCACCTCGGCCAGGCGATCGGTGCCGGAGTTGTGGTCGACCCGGGTCAGCACCACCTCAGCGCCAAAGCCCTTGCACGCCTCGACGATACGCGCATCGTCGGTGGCCACCACCACGCGCTCGGCAGAACTGCGCCGCGCCTGCTCCCAGACGTGCTGGACCATCGGTTTGCCGGCGATGTCCTGCAGCGGCTTGCCGGGCAGGCGCGTGGAGGCGTAGCGCGCCGGGATGACGACGGTGAATGCCTGGGCCATTACTTGTCCAGCCGCTCGTCGACGTTGAGGGTGCGCGCCTCGCTTTCCAGCATCACCGGGATGCCTTCGCGAACCGGGAAGGCCAGCGCATCGGCCTTGCACACCAGCTCGCTCTTGTCTTCGGCGAGCTTGAGCGTGCCCTTGCACAGAGGACAGGCGAGGATATCGAGCAGTTTCGTGTCCATGGGTATCCTTGAACGCCACCCGAGGGGCGGCTGGAATGAGTTAGGAGCGTTCGGCCGGCAGGCTTGCCAGTCGCGCATCGAGCCATTCGATGAAGCCCGCAGTGGGCACCGCATCGACGGCCAGGTACCACCAGTCGGCGGCCGCGAAGGCACGGCACTTCACCGCATCCTTCTCGGTCATCACCAGGGGCAGTGCCGGGCTGAACTGCAGTTCGGCGGCACCGAAGCTGGCGTGGTCGGCGAAGGCATGGGGAACCGGGCGCCAGTTTAGCGCCTCGAGCGTGGTGAAGAAACGCTGCGGATTACCGATGCCGGCCACAGCATGGAGCGCCTGGCCAGGAGGGAAATGATCGAGCGCGACCCGCTCACCACTTTGCAGGTTGACCAGCGCGGTCGGCTGCAGGCGGAAGCCATGGGCGCCGCCAGGGCCGGAGTCGGCGCCGTTGTAGAGCACTGCATCGACGCTTTCCAGGCGCTGCGCCGGCTCACGCAGGGGACCGGCCGGCAGGCAGCGGCCGTTGCCCAGGCCACGGGCGGCGTCGATCAGTACCAGTTCGATGTCCCGCGCCAGGCGGTAATGCTGCAGGCCGTCATCGCTGAGCACGAGGTCTAGTGGCCCCTCGGCCAGCAGCGCGTCGACGGCACGCCCACGGTCCGGGTCGATGACCAGCGGCACACCGCTGCGCTGCACGATCAGCAACGGCTCGTCACCGGCGACGTCGGCGCCCTGCTCCGCCCGTACCCGCCAGGGCAGGCTCGGCGGGTTGGCACCGTAGCCACGGCTGACCACGCCCACGCGCAAGCCAAGGCTGCGGCAGTGCTCGATGAGCCAGAGAATCATGGGGGTCTTGCCGGTGCCGCCCACGGTGATGTTGCCCACCACCATCACCGGCACCGGGGCACGGTAGATGCGGCCTTCGCCGGCCAGGAAGGCCTCGCGCTTACGCTTCACCACCAGGCGGTAAAGCGCCTCCAGCGGGCGTAGCAGCACCAGGGCCGGGTGGCCCCGGTACCAGGCGTCCAACAGCCGATCGGAGAAGGCCATCAGGGCTTGTCCGAGGCCTCGACGGTGGTGATGCGCAACTTGCTGAAGCCCAGCTTGCCGGCCGCATCCATGGCGGTGATCACCGTTTGATGGGTGGTCTTGGCGTCGGCGCTGATGATCATCGGCAGGCTGTTGTCGCCACCGGACTCCTTGCTCAGGGCCGTCATCAGCGTCGCCAGGTCGTTCTTCACCAGTACCTGGCCATTGAGTGCGTACTGCCCGTCGGCACTGATAGACAGCTCCAGGGTCTTCACCTCGGTGGCCTGGGCCGGAGTACCGCTGACGGCCTCGGGCAGCTCGATCTTCAGCTCGCTCGGGCGGCTGAAGGTCGTGGTGACCACGAAGAACAACAGCAGCACGAAGATCACGTCGATGAACGAAGTCAGGTTGAGGAAGACCTCTTCACGCGCGACGTTGCCCGCACGGCGACGGAACTTCACGCTTTGCCTTCCTCTGCGAAGTCCACTTCACGATCGCCCTGGGTCACTTCCACCAACTTGATCGCCTCCTGCTCCATGGCCACTACCAGTTCGTCGACGCGACGCAGCAGGAAACGATGGAAGAACACTGCAGGAATAGCGACCACCAGGCCAGCTGCAGTGGTAATCAGAGCCTTGCCAATACCGCCAGCCAGTGCCGGAGCGTTGGCCATGCCGTTGTCCATGAAGCCGCTGAAGATCTCGATCATGCCGAACACGGTGCCCAGCAGGCCCAACAGCGGGCCCATCGCGGCGATGGTGCCCAGGGTGTTGAGGTAGCGCTCCAGTTCGTGGATGACGCGGGAAGCGGCCTCCTCGATGCACTCCTTCATGATCTCGCGACCGTGCTTGGAGTTGGCCAGGCCCGCCGCGAGGATCTCACCCAGGGGGGAAGACGCACGCAGCTCCTTGAGCTTCTGGGCGTTGAGCTGCTTGTCCTTGACCATGCGCCACACCTGGCCGAGCAATTGCGGCGGTGCGATGCGGTTGGCGCGAAGCGTCCACAGGCGCTCCACGATAATGGCGGTGGCTGCGATGGAACTCAGAATGATAGGCAGCATCATCCAGCCGCCTGCTTTGACCAGCTCCCACACGGTGGCAAATCCCCTTGAAAAAAGTGGCGCAACTCTAGCACAGGGTCAGGGCCCCGCCGACCGCCGCCGTTCTCATTTTTCCCGCCAGAAACGTGCCTGGGTCCGCAGTCCACGCACCTCGTCACGCTCACCAAGGCGGATCAGCAGCGCACCGGACTCCGCCGTGTCATGGATTGCAGCACCCGCTGCCCGGTAACGGGCGATCACGGCCGGGTGCGGATGGCCGAAGGCGTTGTGGCTGCCCCGGGTGATCAACGCACCACGGGGCGCTACCGCCTCGATAAGGGCCGCCGATGAAGAGCTGGCGCTGCCATGGTGCGGTGCCAGCAGCCAATCGGCGGGCAAGGGTTCACCACTGGCGACCCAGGCGGCTTCGGCCTGGGCGCCGATATCGCCGGTCAGGTGAATGCGCTCGCCCCGCGCCTCCACACTGAGCACGCAGGAGCGGTCGTTGCCCGTGCGCGCAGCGTCCCAGTGCCAGGTCCGCAGGCGCACGCCGTCCCACTCCCAGGCTTGGTCACGGCAGGCTTCAGCCCCCAGGGTAGCCGGGAGGCGCTCCGGTTCACCGCTCACCACCCGCGCCACCGGCATGCCACGCATCACGGCACCGGCACCTCCTGCGTGGTCGTTGTCGGCATGGCTGAGGAGCATCTGGTCCAGGCGCCGCACACCCAGCCCCAGCAGGCTCGGCAGCACCACACGCTCGCCCATGTCGAAATCGCCCCGCCGCGCGCCGGCGTCGTAGAGCAGCGCATGCTCCCGCGTGCGCACCAGCACCGACAGCCCCTGCCCCACATCCAGCAACCAGATATCCGCCCTCCCCCAAGCTGGGCGCTCCACCGGCGGAAACAGCGTTGGCAGCAACAACACCAATCCCAGGGCACGCACCGGTATCCCGGCAGGCAGGATCAGCAGCAGGCAACCGAGCATGCCCAGCAACCAGGCCCAGCCGGGAACGGCGGTCGCCTGCCAGGCGGGAATCCACTCGGCTATCCAGCCCAGCAGGCGGAACAGCAGCTCCAGCGAACCGCCCGCCAGCCACAACAACCCCGCACCAAGACCCGGCACGCCCTGCAGGGCCGTGCCTATTAAAGACAGCGGCACCGAAACCAGGCTGACCCAGGGCACCGCAATCAGGTTGGCAAGCGGGCCGCTCAGGCTGATAGGCAGGGCCATGGCCAGCAGCAAGGGCGACAGTGCCAGGCCCATGGTCCATTGCGCGCGCCACCAACTGCGCCACCAGGGCGGTACGCCCAGGCGCCCGGCGAAGATCAGCACCAGCAATGCCACGGCCCCGAAGGACAACCAGAACCCCGCCTGCAGGGACGCCAGCGGATCGGCCGCCAGCACCACGCAGAAGGCCACCAGCAAGGGGCGCAGCACGCCCAGGTGGCGGAAGCGCAGGCGCCACAACAGCGCGATAGCGGTCATCAGGCAGGAGCGCTGCACCGGCACGTCGAAGCCGGCGAGAAATCCGTAGCCCAGCGAACCGACGAAGGCCAGCGCACAGGCACAAGGCAGCCAGGGCAGGCGTCGGGGCCAAAGGCCGAGCCGGGCCAGCAACGCCACGGCTCCGTACAGCACCGCCGCGAGCAAGGCGATGTGCTGCCCGGAAATCACCATCAGGTGCACCGTCCCGGTGTTCTGCAGCAGCTGCCAGTCCGCGCTGTCGACGCCCGAACCATCCCCCAGCACCAGCGCGGCGATGCCACCGTTGCGGCCATGGGCGGGCACGCTCTCGATGCCCTGTCGCAAGCGATCACGCCAGGCGGCCGGGCCACTGCCCCGCTGCAGCCGCTCGCCCGCCTTCACCGAGCCGGTGGCGCCGGTATGGCGGGCCAGCAGCCAGGCTTCGTAGTCGAACGCATGGGGGTTCACCAGGCCCCGGGGGCGCTTCAGGGTCACCGCCAATCGCCAGCGCTCACCGCCGCGCAACTCAGGGCCGCCATACCAGGACAGGCGCATACGCTGCGGCAAGCGCAATCCGGGGGCGACGGCATCCTCCAGCTCGAAACGCACCACCCCGTCGCCCCGCTGCGGCAGGCCGACAACCTGCCCTTGCAACCAGCGGGTCTCGCCATCCAGGGCCATGGGCAGGCGATCATCCAGGGCCTGCTGGGCAAGGACGCAGGCCCAGGCGCCGCCCAGGAGGAACAGGCCCGGCAGCCGCAACCGCGTGAATAGAAGAACGCCACCCAACATGGTCGCCGCCAGAAGCCAGCCGCCCGTCGGCAACCCCGGCATGAAACGCAGCGAGGCCAACCCGCAGGCCAGCGCAACCAACCCCCATGCCATGGCAAGGCTCCTTCCCTGGGCTCACCTCACCGGCGCAGGTCGATGACCGTTGATCGGTGCGGTTCCATTCATTTATCGACACAAACTGACCCGGCGGTGTCATAACCATGAATGCATAATGTCGGCGCTTCAGCCTGCCAGAGAGCCCACATGCCGCGTCGCCTCTTCAAACGCTACATGCCGAACCCGGACCTGATCAGGGAGCACAAGTCGCTGCGCTTCCTCGGTGCCCTGATCCACGACCCGAACCTCTGGCACCTCAACCGCCATTCGGTTTCGCGGGCGATGGCCATGGGTCTGTTCGCCGCCTTCATCCCGATGCCCTTGCAGATGCTGCTGGCAGCGGCGCTGGCCATCACCGTGCGCGCCAACCTGCCGATCTCCGTCGGCCTGGTCTGGCTGACGAACCCTATCACCATGCCGCCGGTGTTCTATTGCACCTACAAGATGGGCGCCTGGCTGATGGGCGTACCGCCGCGCACCCTGCCCGACGAGCTGACCTTCCACTGGATCACCCAGGAACTCTCCACCGTCTGGCAGCCCTTCCTGCTGGGCTCCATCGTCTGCGGCATCCTCGTCGGCGCCTTGGGCTACATGCTGACCATGCTCTACTGGCGCTGGTGGGTCGGTCACAGCTGGCGCAAGCGTCAGAAACGCCGCCAGCAGGCCGGGCTCAAATAGCGCCCTGGCCGCTGCGCCCACTCCGGGCCTGAAATGAAAAACGCCGCTTTCGAGCGGCGTTTTTCATGGTGCGGGGCTGTGCCCTATTCGTAGCGCAGCGCTTCCGCCGGCTGGGTCTGAGCAGCGCGCCAGGCCGGATAGAGCGTCGCGAGGAAGCTCATCAGCAGCGCAGCACCGCAGATCATCACCACATCGGCCACCTGCAGGTCGGACGGCAAATAGCTGACGAAGTACACGTCGGAACTGAAGATGTGCTGCCCGCTGGCACGCTCCAGGGCGGCGATCCAGGTGCTGACGTTGAGCGCCGTGACGATGCCCAGCCCGGTGCCGATCAGGGTACCGACCGCGCCGATGACGCTGCCCTGCACCATGAAGATGGCCATGATCTGCCGGGGCGTGGCGCCGAGGGTGCGGAGGATGGCGATATCGGCGCGCTTGTCGGCCACCACCATGATCAGCGTGGCGATGATGTTGAACGCCGCCACCGCGACGATCAGCAGCAGGAGCAGGCCGATCATGGTCTTCTCCATCTTCATCGCGCTGAACAGGCTGCCCTGGGTGTGGGTCCAGTCATCCGACCGGTAGCCCGCGCCCAGCGCCTTGACGATCTGCGCGGAAACGCGCGGCGCCTGGTAGAGGTCCTTCAGGGCAATGCGCACGCTCTGCACCTGGCCTTCCTGCAGGCGCTGGATAGTGGCGGCGTCGGCGACGTTGATCAGCGCCAGGGAGCTGTCCAGCTCGGCGCCCACCTTGAATACGCCCACCACGCTGAGGCGCTGCATGCGCGGGGTGATGCCACCCGGCGCGCTGCTGACCTCGGGCACGATCAGGGTCAGCTTATCGCCGACATTGAGGTGGAAGCGGCGCGCGGTGATCTCGCCGACGACGATGCCGAACTCGCCGGGCACCAGGTCGTCCAGCGCGCCCTGCACGATGTGCTTGCCGATGATGGAGACCTTGGGCTCTTCCGCCGGGTCGATGCCGTTGATCTGCACCGGCTGCATCATGCCCTTGTAGGAGAGCATCCCCTCCAGCTCGGCGAAGGGCACGGCACCGGTCACCTCCGGGTGCTTCATCGCCGTAGCGGCGACGCTGCGCCAGTCGTCCAGCGGCTGCTCGGCGGCAAGCGTGGCGTGGGGCACCATGCCGAGGATCCGCGAGCTCATCTCCTTCTGGAACCCGTTCATCACCGAGAGCACGACGATCATCGCCAGCACGCCCAGGGCGAGGCCGATCATCGAAGTCAGCGAGATGAAGGAGATGAAGTGGTTACGGCGTTTCGCGCGGGTGTAGCGCGCGCCGATGAAGATGGCCAGGGGTCTGAACATGTCAGGCAGCCACCAGCCGGCCTTCTTCCAGGCGCAGCACCCGGTCCATCTGCTGGGCCAGTTGCGGGTCGTGGGTCACCACCAGGAAGGCGGTGCGCAGCGAACCGCTGAGCTCCAGCATCAGCTCCTGGATGCTCTGGGCGGTGTGCTTGTCGAGGTTGCCAGTGGGCTCGTCGAGCAGCACCAGCTCCGGGTTGTTGACCAGGGCACGGGCGATGGCCACGCGCTGGCGCTCGCCGCCGGACAGCTCCGCCGGCTTGTGCGACAGGCGATGGCCGAGGCCGACGCGCTCCAGCAGCGCGGTGGCACGCTGGCGCGCCTCGGCGATCGGCGTGCGGCCGATCAGCAGGGGCATGCAAACGTTTTCCAGCGCGGTGAACTCAGGCAGCAGGTGGTGGAACTGGTAGACGAAGCCCAGCGCGCGGTTGCGCAGCAGGCCACGGGCCTTCTCGTTGAGAGCGGACAGTTCCTCCCCCGCCAGCCAGACACTGCCGGTGCTGGGGGTGTCGAGCCCACCGAGCATGTTCAGCAGGGTGCTCTTGCCCGAGCCCGAGCTGCCGACGATGGCGATGCGCTCGCCCGGGTGCAGCTCCAGCTCGACGCCGGACAGCACCTGCACCGATTGCGGGCCTTCCTCGTAGCTCTTGCCAAGGTTGCGGCAGCTCAGCACCGCGCGATCTTTCACGTCACTCATAACGAAGCGCCTCTGCGGGCTGGGTGCGCGCAGCACGCCAGGCCGGGTAAAGGGTGGCGAAGAAACTCAGGACCAGCGCGGCGCCGCAGACCAGCACCACGTCCTCCAGCATCAGCTGCGAGGGCAGGTAGTCGATGAAGTAAACGTCGGCGCTGAGGAACTTGTGGCCGAGCACGTCCTCCAGCCAGGAGATGGCGGCGCTGACGTTCAGCGCGGCGAGGATACCCAGCACGCAGCCGATGGCGGTGCCGACCACACCGATCACCGTGCCCTGGACCATGAAGATGCCCATGATCTGCCCCGGCGTGGCGCCAAGGGTACGCAGGATGGCGATGTCGCCCTTCTTGTCGGTGACCACCATGACCAGGGTGGAGATGATGTTGAACGCGGCGACCGCGACGATCAGCAGCAACAGCAGGCCGATCATGGTCTTTTCCATGCGGATGGCCTGGTAGAGGTTGCCGTGGGTGCGGGTCCAGTCGCGGGCGTAGAAGTCCTCGCCCTTGAGCTGCCCAGCGATCTGCCAGGCCACGCGCGGCGCCTGGAACAGGTCGTCGAGCTTGAGACGCAGGCCCTGTACCTGGTCGGGCTTCCAGCGGTGCAGCCGGGCGGTGTCCTTGATGTTGGCCACGGCCAGGGCGCCGTCCAGTTCACCGGCGCCGACATGGAAGATGCCGACCACGGTGAAGCGCTTCATGCGCGGGAACACGCCGGCCGGGGTGACCGCCACTTCCGGCAGCACGAAGGTGACCTTGTCGCCCATGCCGACGCCGAGCTTGGTGGCTGCCTTGTCGCCGATGACGATGCCGAACTCGCCGGCGCGCAGCGAGGCCAGGTCGCCCTGCTTGAAGTAGTCGTCGATGATCGAGACCTGCCCTTCCAGCGCCGGGTCGACGGCGTTGACCAGCACCTTCTGCACCTTGCCGTTGTTGGTCAGCAGGCCCTGCATCTGGGTGAAGGGCGCCACGGCGGCGATGCCCGGCTGCGCGCGGACCTTGTCGGCCAGCGCCTGCCAATCGTTGATCGGGGTGGCGGACTCGATGGTGGCGTGGGGCACCATGCCCAGCACGCGCTCGCGCATCTCTCGGTCGAAGCCGTTCATCACCGACAGCACGAGGATCATCACCAGCACGCCGAGGGCGAGGCCGATCATGGAAGTCAGGGAGATGAACGAGACGAAGTAACTGCGACGCTTGGCGCGCGTGTAACGGGCGCCGATATACAGGGGCAGCGGTCTGAACATAGAAAAAAGGTTCGCTTGCGAAGAAAGGAACGTCCTTGTGGCGGGGTCAGGCGAGCAGCTTTACACTCAGACCACCCCTGCACCCATGGGTTCGCCATGTCGACACAAGACGCAGATGACCGCCGCGAATACTACCGTATCGAAGATACGATCGCACTGGAATTTACCCCCCTGACCGGCACCCAGGCCCAGGCCAGCGAAGAGCTCCACGACGCGTCGCCGCTGTTCAATCTGCTCAGCGATCTTCACCTGATGGACTTCGAGTCGCAGCACCTGCTGCGGCATATTTCCGAGCGCGACCGGACCCTGGCCAATTACCTGAAGGTGATGAACAAGCGCATCGACCTGCTGGGCCAGGCCGTGGCCCAGAGCCTGATGCGCGACATCGGCCCGCCGCGCCGGGTAACCCTGTCCGAAGGCGGCGTCGGCTTCCTCTGCCCGCAGCCCTTCACGCGGGGCAGCCACCTGGCGATCAAGATGGTGCTGATGCCCCAGGCCCTTGGCCTGCTGCTGCGCGCCGTGGTGATCCACAGCCAGTTGCGCGAGGACGGCGAGTACGAGATCGGCACCGAATTCGAAGCGCTGACTGACGCACAGCGCCAATTGCTCGCCCGGCATATCCTGCAGAAGCAGGCCCAGGCTCGCCGCCAGGCCCGCGCTCGCTCGGTTCCGCCTCCAGGATGATCCCCATGTCGCGCCTTCTGCTTCTGCTCTGCCTGTCCCTCCCCCTCCCGGCCCTGGCCGAAACCATCGAGATCCCCGTCGGCCAGCAAGGCGACAGCGGCCTTTCGCTGCCTGAGCGCGGCGAATCCCAGCGGGCGGTACTCGAACGTTTCGGCCTGCCGGACGAAGAGCATCCCGCCGTCGGCAAGCCGCCGATCGCGCGCTGGGACTACCGCGAGTTCTCCGTCTATTTCGAAAGCGGGCATGTCGTCGACAGCGTCCGCCATCACCAACCCCGACACCCCGAGGTTTCCCAGTGACCCTGATCTACGGCCATCGCGGCGCCAAGGGCGAATGCCCTGAAAACACCCTGGCCAGCTTCCAGCAGTGCCTCTCCCACGGCGTGAAGCGCTGCGAACTCGACCTGCACCTGTCCCGCGACGGCGAGCTGATGGTGATCCACGACCCGACGCTCAAGCGCACCACCGGCCGCCGCGGCAAGGTGGTGGAGCACGACGCCGAAGAACTGGTCACCTACGACGCCCGCCAGGGCGGCCCGGGCTGGATCAAGCCCTGCCCCATCCCGCGCCTGGAAGAGCTGTTCGAGCAGTGCGACTTCGAACACTGGCAACTGGAAGTGAAGAGCGCCTCCCGCGTGCGTGCCGCGCGCACCGTGCTGGCCATCCGTGAGCTTGCCGAGCGCCACGGCCTGCTGGACAAGGTCACCGTCACCTCCAGCTCCCGCGAAGTGCTGCGTGCATTGAACCGCCTGACGCCCGACCTCGCCCGCGGCCTGGTGGCCGAATACGCCTGGCTCGACCCGCTGAAAGTCGCGGCCAATCATGGCTGCAACCTGCTGGCGCTGAACTGGACCCTGTGCACCCCCGAACGCCTGCAGAAGGCGCAGAAGCAGGGGCTGCACGTGTCGGTATGGACGGTGAACGAGCCGGCCCTGATGCGCCGTCTCGCCGACTTCGGCGTGGACAGCATCATCACCGACTTCCCTGGCGTGGCGGTGAGCACGCTGGCGCGCTGAAGCCTCGTTGTTCCGGGGCTGAAGCCCGGGCTCGGCACCTTAGGCTGGCGCCGAGCGCAGCGAGGCCCAACGGTGCGAGGTTCAGCATCGTTCCCTGAGCAAGCGGCGGGCTGAAGCCACCCTGCGCCCATCCGAGCGTCACTCCCTCCCAGAACGAAAAAACCGGCCGCAAGGGCCGGTTTTTTCATGGGCGTCGCCTGATCAGAAGCTCTCCCGATTCGGCCAGCGCCAGGTGCGCGGATCGTCGAGAGGGTCCTCCCCGGCCGGTTCAGGCGCCCGGCCGGTGCCGCTCAAAAAAGCCGGTTGAGGCCGTCGAACGCCGCCACCCGATAGGCTTCCGCCATGGTCGGGTAGTTGAAGGTGGTGTTGATGAAGTACTTGATGCTGTTGGCTTCGCCCTTCTGGTTCATGATCGCCTGGCCGATGTGGACGATCTCAGACGCCTGGTAGCCGAAGCAGTGCACACCGAGCACTTCCAGGGTCTCGCGGTGGAAGAGGATCTTCAGCATGCCCACCGGCTCGTGGGAAATCTGCGCGCGGGCCATGCCCTTGAAGAAGGCCTTGCCCACTTCATAGGGGATCTTGGCCTGGGTCAGCTCGCGCTCGTTCTTGCCGATCGAGCTGATCTCCGGAATGGTGTAGATGCCGGTCGGCACGTCATCGACGAAGCGCCAGCTGTCGTTCTCCACCGCGCTGCCGGCGGCCGAGCGCCCCTGGTCGGCCGCGGCACTGGCCAGGCTCGGCCAGCCGATCACGTCACCGGCGGCGAAGATGTTGCCCACCTCGGTGCGGTAGTACTGGTCGACGTTGATCTGGCCACGGCTGTTGACCTTGATGCCGACGTTCTCCAGCCCCAGGCGGTCGGTGTTGCCGGTACGGCCGTTGCACCACAGCAGGCAGTCGGCCTTGATCTTCTTGCCGGACTTCAGGTGCAGGATCACCCCGTTCTCCAGCCCCTCGATGCGCTCGTACTCCTCGTTGTGACGGATGAGCACGTTGTTGTTGCGCAGGTGGTAGCTGAGGGCGTCGGATATCTCGTCGTCGAGGAAGCTGAGCAACTGGTCGCGGTTGTCGATCAGGTCCACCAGCACGCCGAGACCGCTGAAGATCGAGGCGTACTCGGAGCCGATCACCCCGGCGCCGTAGATGATGATGCGGCGCGGCGTGTGGGTAAGGCTGAGGATGGTGTCGCTGTCATAGATACGCGGGTGGTGGAAGTCGACATCGGCCGGGCGATAGGGGCGCGAGCCGGTGGCGACGATGACCTGCTTGGCCACCAGTTTCTCCACCACGCCGCTGGTGCACACCACCTCGACGGTCTGCTCGTCGGAGAAGCTGGCCGTGCCGAAGAACACGTCGACGCGATTGCGGGCGTAGTAGCCGGTGCGCGAGGCCACCTGCTTGGAGATCACCCGCTCGGCGCTCTTGAGCACGTCGGGGAAGGAGAACCAGCGCGGCTCGCCGATCTGGCGGAACAGCGGGTTGGTGTTGTACTGCATGATCTGCCGCACCGAGTGGCGCAGGGCCTTGGACGGGATGGTGCCCAGGTGGGTGCAATTGCCGCCGACCAGCGGGCGGTTGTCCACCACTGCCACCTTGCGTCCGGCCTTGGCGGCGTTCATCGCCGCTCCTTCCCCGGCCGGGCCGGAACCCAGCACCACTACGTCGTAGTTGTAGACAGCCATGCTTACTCCTCATAACGGGCCGGAGGGCTCTCTGTGGCCTCCGGCAGGGCCGCGGAACTCGTCACCGCGGCGTTTCGAACTCGGCGCGCAGCTTAGTCAGGCTGCGTGGCGCTGCACATTAGCGCTTGGTCGCGTCGTAGGCGAATTTTGCATGCACTACATCGCCGGCCTTGCGCGCCTTCATGGTGTGGATCACCCATCCGCCCCCACCAGTTCGCGGAAACGGCTGCTGGTGTGGATCACGAAGCCCTGGCCCTGGCGGCTGACGAAGAACGCGGCCACGCCCCGGGCTTCGGCGAACGCGGGCCCGGCCTGCGGCCCCAGTACAAGCAACAGCGTAGACAAGCCATCGGCACGCAGCGCGGAAGGGTCGAGAACGGTCACCGCCGCGAGGTCGTGGGCGATGGGTGCGCCACTGTGGGGATCCAGGGTGTGAGAATAGCGCCGCCCGCCCTCCAGGAAGTAGTTTCGATAGTCACCTGAGGTGGAAATCGCCATGTCCTGGAGTGCAACAATCCGCTGCGCTTGCTGCTCGTCGTCCCGCGGCGCCTCGATGGCGACCCGCCAGGGCGAGCCATCGGCCTTGCGGCCACGGGCCTTCATCTCGCCGGTGATCTCCACCAGCGAACTGCGCACGCCCAGCTCGGCCAGGCGCGCACTGACCCGATCCACCGCATAGCCGGCGGCGATGGCGTTGAAATCCAGCTTCAGGTCCACGTCCTTGCACAGCTGCCCATCGCGCACCGCCAGGTGGCGATGGCCCGTGCGCGCCAGGGCGGCGGCCAGCTCGGCCTCGCTCGGCACCCGTTGCGAACGGGCCTGGGGGCCGAAGCCCCAGAGGTCCAGCAGCAGCTCCAGGGTCAGGTCGAAGGCGCCATCGCTCTCGGCGGACAGCCGCTCACCGAAGCCGACCAGTTCCAGCATCGGCGCGGGCAGCGCCATGCAGCGGCCGGCCGGCAGGGCGTTGAAACGGGACACCTCGGAGTCGGCCCGGTAGGTGGAGAACTGCTGGTCGATTTCGGCCAGGATCGCCTCGGTGGCCTGGCGGGCCTGCTCGGGGGCTGGCGCCCCGGCCTCGCGCAGGTACTGCACCGAGTAGCGACTGCCCATGGTCGGGCCCTCGAAACGCTCGGTGCGCTCGCCACAGCCCGCCAGGGCCAGGCAGCCCAGCAGAGAAAGCACCCCAAGGCCCCATGAAAAACGGGAGCCTGGGCTCCCGTTTTCATCGCTGGCGTCAGTGCGCGGAGGCACGGCTCGACGAGCGCTTGATGAAGTAGCAGACGGCGATGAAGGCCAGCCAGAACGGAATGGCGTAGACCGACACGTTGATGCCCGGAATCATCAGCATCACACCCAGGATCAGCGCCACGAAGGCCAGGCACAGGTAGTTGCTGAAGGGGTACCAGAGCGACTTGAAGAACGGCTCGATGCCCTGGCGCTGCAGGGACTTGCGGAACATCAGGTGCGACAGGCTGATCATCGCCCAGTTGATCACCAGGGCCGCTACCACCAGCGCCATCAGCAGCTCGAGGGCCTTCTGCGGCGCCACGTAGTTGACCACCACGCAGAGCAGGGTCACCAGCGCGGACACGGCGATACCCAGCACCGGCACGCCACGGCGGTTGACCTTCATCAGCGCCTTGGGCGCATCGCCCTGCTCGGCCAGGCCGTAGAGCATGCGGCTGTTGCAGTAGACGCCGCTGTTGTAGACCGACAGCGCGGCGGTCAGCACCACGAAGTTGAGGATGTGCGCGGCCAGGTCGCTGCCGATCAGCGAGAAGATCTGCACGAAGGGGCTGCCGCTGTAGGGGTCGCCGGCGGCGCCCAGGGTTTCCAGCAGCTTGTCCCAGGGGTAGAGCATCAGCAGCACGCTGAGGGCGCCGATGTAGAAGATCAGGATGCGCCAGATCACCTGGTTGATCGCCTTGGGGATCACCTTCTTCGGCTCGCTGGCCTCGGCAGCGGTGATGCCCACCAGCTCCAGGCCACCGAAGGAGAACATGATGATCGCCAGGACCATCACCAGCCCTTCCAGGCCATTGGGGAAGAAGCCGCCATGGCTCCACAGATTGCTTACCGCCGCCTGCTCGCCACCGGCGCCGCTGATCAGCAGGTAGAGACCGAGCACGATCATGCCGATGATCGCCACTACCTTGATCAGCGCGAACCAGAATTCGGTCTCACCGAAGGCACGGACGTTGGACAGGTTGATCAGGTTGATCAGCACGAAGAACGCCGCCGCCGTGGCCCAGGTCGGTACCTCCGGCCACCAGAACTGCACGTACTTGCCCACCGCAGTCAGCTCGGCCATGCCCACCAGCACATAGAGCACCCAGTAGTTCCAGCCGGACAGGAAGCCCGCGTAGCCGCCCCAGTACTTGTGGGCGAAGTGGCTGAAGGAACCGGCCACGGGCTCCTCGACGATCATCTCGCCGAGCTGGCGCATGATCAGGAAGGCGATGAAGCCGGCAATGGCGTAGCCGAGGATCATCGACGGGCCAGCGGATTTGAGCACCCCGGCCGAGCCGAGGAAGAGTCCGGTGCCGATGGCGCCGCCAAGGGCGATCAGCTGGATATGGCGATTTTCCAGGCCGCGCTTGAGCGAGCCGGCGTGCAGCTGTTGTCCGTCCATCAAGGGATATCCAAACAGAAGGTGGGTAAAGCGATTACAGACCTAAAAATGAAAAACGGGAGCCCGAAAGCTCCCGTTCTTTTCACCGTGGTATCAGCGGGGGAAGGCAGGCGGGTTGACCCCGGCCATGTCTTCCATCACGCGGACCACCTGGCAGCTGTAGCCGAACTCGTTGTCGTACCACACGTAGAGCACGACGCGGTTGTCGTTGGCGATGGTCGCCTCGGCATCCACGACGCCGGCATGGCGCGAACCGACGAAGTCGGTGGAGACCACTTCCTGCGAGCTGACGAAGTCGATCTGCTTCTGCAGGTCGGAGTGCATGGCCATCTGGCGCAGGTACTCGTTGATCTCTTCGCGGGTGGTGGCCTTTTCCAGGTTCAGGTTGAGGATGGCCATCGACACGTTCGGCGTCGGTACGCGAATGGCGTTGCCGGTCAGCTTGCCCTTCAGTACCGGCAGGGCCTTGGCGGCAGCGGTGGCGGCGCCGGTCTCGGTGATCACCATGTTCAGCGGCGCGCTGCGGCCACGGCGATCGCCCTTGTGGAAGTTGTCGATCAGGTTCTGGTCGTTGGTGTACGAGTGAACGGTTTCGACGTGGCCGTTGACGATGCCGTACTGATCGTTGACAGCCTTGAGCACCGGCACGATGGCGTTGGTGGTGCAGGAGGCGGCCGAGATGATCTTGTCTTCAGCGGTGATTTCGGTGTGGTTGATGCCGTGCACGATGTTCTTCAGCGCGCCCTTGCCGGGTGCGGTCAGAACCACGCGATCGACACCCGGGCAGCTCAGGTGCTGGCCCAGGCCCTCGGCATCACGCCATACGCCGGTGTTGTCGACCAGCAGGGCGTTCTTGATGCCGTACTGGGTGTAGTCGACTTCGGTCGGCGACTTGGCGTAGATCACCTGGATCAGGTTGCCGTTGGCGGTCAGGGTGTTGTTTTCTTCGTCGATGGTGATGGTGCCATCGAACTTGCCGTGTACCGAGTCGCGACGCAGCAGGCTGGCGCGTTTGACCAGGTCGTTGCTGGCGCCCTTGCGCACGACGATGGCGCGCAGACGCAGGCCGTCGCCACCACCGGTTTTCTCGATCAGGATGCGCGCCAGCAGGCGGCCGATGCGGCCGAAGCCGTACAGGACGACGTCGGTGCCTTCACGGGCAGCGCTGTTCTGCTTGCCGACCACGTCAGCCAGCTCGTCCTTGACGAACTGCTCGACGGCACGGCCATTGCCTTCGGCCTTGAACTTGCTGGCCATCTTGCCCAGGTCCACGGAGGCCGCGCCCAGCTTGAGCTCGCTCATGGCCTTGAGGATCGGGAAGGTGTCATGGACCGACAGTTCGCTGTCGTCAACCAGGCGGTGACGGGCGAAACGGTGGGCCTTGAGAATGTCGATCACCGAACGGTTGATCAGACCACGGCCATAGATCGAGGTCACCACGCTGTTGTTACGGTAGAGCTGGCCAATCAACGGAATCATCGCTTCCGCGAGGGCTTCACGATCGATCCACTCACCGAGACACTGGTCGGGCTTCTGAGTCACGGGCAGTACCTTCCACTATGTAGGGGCTGAAAAAAGGGGCTACATTATGACGGCGCGCGCAAGCGGCGGCAATCTGCAGCGGACGTAAGACTGACATCCGTCAGTCGGGATAGTTACAATCGCCCGGGTCCATTTTCCGACCGGAGCCTCCTTTGCCCGAGTCCGTCCTGCGTCTCCCGTCCCTGCCCACCGCTGCCGGCAAGCAGCAGTGGAGCAATCTCCCCGGCGCCGCCCTCAGCCTGGCGATAGCCGAAGCTGCCAGCGCGGCCAAGCGCTTCACCCTGCTGCTGACCGCCGACAGCCAGAGCGCCGAACGCCTGGAGCAGGAGCTGAGCTTCTTCGCGCCGTCCCTGCCCGTGCTGCACTTCCCCGACTGGGAAACGCTGCCCTATGACCTGTTCTCGCCGCACCAGGACATCATCTCCCAGCGCATAGCCAGCCTCTATCGCCTGCCAGGGCTGACCCACGGCGTGCTGGTGGTGCCCATCACCACCGCTCTGCACCGCCTGGCCCCGACGCGCTTCCTGCTGGGTTCGAGCCTGGTGCTGGATGTTGGCCAGAAGCTTGATGTCGAGCAGATGCGCAGCCGCCTGGAGGCTGCCGGCTATCGCTGCGTGGACACCGTCTACGAACACGGCGAATTCGCCGTGCGTGGCGCTCTGATCGACCTGTTCCCGATGGGCAGCGACGCGCCCTTCCGCATCGACCTGTTCGATGACGAGATCGAGACCCTGCGCACCTTCGACCCGGAAACCCAGCGCTCGGTGGACAAGGTCGAGTCGATCCGCCTGCTGCCGGCCCGCGAGTTCCCGCTGGACAAGAAGGCCGTGACCGACTTCCGCGGCCGCTTCCGCGAGCGCTTCGACGTCGACTTCCGCCGCTGCCCCATCTACCAGGACCTGGCCAGCGGCATCACCCCGGCCGGTATCGAGTACTACCTGCCGCTGTTCTTCGAGGAAAGCGCCACCCTCTTCGACTACCTGCCGGCCGACACCCAGGTGTTTTCCCTGCCCGGCATCGAGCAGGCTGCCGAGCAGTTCTGGAACGATGTGCGCAACCGCTACGAAGAGCGCCGCGTCGACCCGGAACGCCCGCTGGTCCCGCCCGCCGAGCTGTTCCTGCCGGTGGAGGACTGCTTCGCCCGCCTCAAGGGCTCGCCACGGGTCGTGGTCAGCCAGGAGGACCAGGGCACAGGCGTGGGCCGCGAACGCTTCCCCGCCCGCCCGCTGCCGACACTGGCCATCGAAGCCAAGGCCAGCGAGCCCCTGGCCGCGCTGCGCCGCTTCCTCGAAGAATTCCCGGGCCGCGTGCTGTTCAGTGCCGAATCCGCCGGCCGCCGCGAAGTGCTGCTGGAATTGCTCGCCCGCCTCAAGCTGCGCCCGCAGGAAGTCGGCGGCTGGCCGGAGTTCGTCAGCAGCAAGGAACGCCTGGCCATCACCATCGCCCCCCTCGACGAAGGGCTGCTGCTGGATGACCCGGGCCTGGCGCTGATCGCCGAAAGCCCGCTGTTCGGCCAGCGCGTGATGCAACGCCGCCGCCGCGACCGTCGCGGCGACGGTGGCGACAACGTCATCAAGAACCTCGCCGAGCTGCGTGAAGGCGCGCCGGTGGTGCATATCGACCACGGCGTCGGCCGCTACCTGGGGTTGATCACCCTGGAGATAGAAGGCCAGGCCGCGGAATTCCTCGCCCTGCAGTACGCCGAGGAAGCCAAGCTCTACGTGCCGGTGGCCAGCCTGCACCTGATCGCCCGCTACACCGGCAGCGACGACGCCCTCGCCCCGCTGCACCGCCTGGGCTCGGAAACCTGGCAGAAGGCCAAGCGCAAGGCCGCCGAACAGGTGCGCGACGTCGCCGCCGAGCTGCTGGACATCTACGCCCGCCGCGCCGCCCGCGAAGGCTATGCGTTCAAGGACCCGCTGGCCGACTACGCGACCTTCTCCGCCGGCTTCCCCTTCGAGGAAACGCCGGACCAGCAGACCGCCATCGAGGCCGTGGTGGCCGACATGCTCGCGCCCAAGCCGATGGACCGCCTGGTGTGCGGCGACGTCGGCTTCGGCAAGACCGAAGTCGCCATGCGCGCCGCCTTCGTCGCCGTGCACAGTGGCAAGCAGGTGGCCGTACTGGTGCCCACCACTCTGCTCGCCCAGCAGCACTACAACAGCTTCCGCGACCGCTTCGCCGACTGGCCGGTAACGGTCGAGGTGATGAGCCGCTTCAAGTCGGCCAAGGAAGTGGAAGGCGCCGCGCAGGAGCTTGCCGAGGGCAAGGTCGATATCGTCATCGGCACCCACAAGCTGCTGCAGGACGACATCAAGTTCAAGAACCTGGGCCTGGTCATCATCGACGAGGAGCACCGCTTCGGCGTGCGCCAGAAGGAGCAGCTCAAGGCCCTGCGCAGCGAGGTGGACATCCTCACCCTGACCGCCACGCCGATCCCGCGGACCCTGAACATGGCTGTGGCCGGCATGCGCGACCTGTCGATCATCGCCACGCCACCCGCGCGCCGCCTGTCGGTACGCACCTTCGTCATGGAGCAGCAGAACACCGTGATCAAGGAGGCCCTGCTGCGCGAGCTGCTCCGCGGCGGCCAGGTCTACTACCTGCACAACGAAGTGAAGAGCATCGAGAAGTGCGCCGCCGACCTGGCGGAGCTGGTGCCCGAGGCACGCATCGGCATCGGCCACGGGCAGATGCACGAGCGCGAACTCGAACAGGTGATGAGCGACTTCTACCACAAGCGCTTCAACGTGCTGATCGCCTCGACCATCATCGAGACCGGCATCGACGTGCCCAGCGCCAACACCATCATCATCGAGCGCGCCGACAAGTTCGGCCTGGCCCAACTGCACCAGCTGCGCGGCCGCGTCGGCCGCAGCCACCACCAGGCCTATGCCTACCTGCTGACGCCCCCGCGCAAGCAGATGACGCCGGATGCCGAGAAGCGCCTGGAGGCCATCGCCAACGCCCAGGACCTGGGCGCCGGCTTCGTCCTCGCCACCCACGACCTGGAGATCCGCGGTGCCGGCGAGCTGCTCGGCGACGGCCAGAGCGGGCAGATCCAGGCGGTGGGCTTCACCCTCTATATGGAAATGCTCGAGCGCGCGGTCAAGGCCATCCGCAAGGGCGAACAGCCGAACCTGGAACAGCCGCTGGGCGGCGGCCCGGAGATCAACCTGCGCCTGCCGGCGCTGATCCCCGAGGACTACCTGCCCGACGTGCATGCGCGCCTGATCCTCTACAAGCGCATCGCCTCGGCCGCCGACGAGGACGGCCTGAAGGAACTGCAGGTGGAAATGATCGACCGCTTCGGCCTGCTGCCCGAGCCGACCAAGAACCTGGTGCGCCTGACCCTGCTGAAACTGCAGGCGGAAAAGCTCGGCATCAAGAAAGTGGACGCCGGCCCGCAAGGTGGTCGGATAGAATTCGCCGCCGACACCTGCGTCGACCCGCTGGTGCTGATCAAACTGATCCAGAGCCAGCCCAAGCGCTACAAGTTCGAAGGGGCCACGCTGTTCCGCTTCCAGGTACCGATGGAGCGCCCGGAAGAACGCTTCAATACACTCGAGGCGCTGTTCGAGCGCCTGACTCCGTAATCCGCTTAAAGGACTGATCCATGCGTGCGTTCCGTTTCCTCGCCCTGATGCTTGCCCTGCTGGCCCCCAGCGCCTTCGCCGACGGGCTCTACCAGGTCGAGCTGATCCTCTTCCGCCAGTCGGGCGAAGCCACCCCGGCCAGCCAGCCGGCCCCGGACGACTGGGCCAACGGCGCCCAGGGCCTGGACAGCGTCGGCGAGCGCGCCACCGCACTCAATGGCGAAGCCGCCAAGCTCAACGCCGGCAATGGCTACCAGGTGCTGCTGCACAAAGCCTGGTCGCAGAGCGTCGGCGCCAACCCCAGCCGCGTGGCCATCAGCACCGGTGATCAGCAACTCGGCCACTTCCCGGTCGAAGGCACCGTGACCCTGTCCCAGGTGCGCTACACCGATGTCGCCGTCGATTTCTGGGTCAACCAGTTCGATGGCAGCGGCCTGCTCAGCGGCAGCGAGCGCATCAAGCAGGGCACCCGCCTGAAGAATGGCGAGCTGACCTACCTCGATCACTCCAGCCTGGGCGTCCTGATCCGCATCAGCCCGCTCTGAGCCACGTGCCGACACTGCTCGAACACCTGCGCCAGCACGACTGGCAGCAGGACTTCGACCCGGGCGCGCTGCAGCGCGGCGCGAGCTATGCCCGCCAGCGCCTGGCGCGCCTGACGGCGATGGACGACACCCTGCTGCAATCCAGCTGCGCCGGCTCGGGCGACAACCGCTACCAGCAGAACATCCGCCTGGCGCCCCACGGGCTCGGGGTGATCGGCCGCTGCAGCTGCCCGGTCGGCATCAACTGCAAACACTGCGTGGCCGCCATCTTCCAGGTCCTGGCGGAAGGGCCACCCAGCGCGCGCCCCGAACGGCTGGTGCCGGCCTCAGAGCCGCCGGTGGTCAGGCGCGTGCTCAAGGACATCCAGCCGCGCCCGCTGCTGACCCTGGGCAGCCTGGCGCAGAGCCTCTACGACCTGCGCAGCGGGCGCATGGTCGGCAGCCAGCAGCACCGTGCCGGGTTGGCCTTCGACTACGCCGGCATAACCACCCGTGGCAAGAACAGCCGCCAGCCCGCCGTGAGCAAGCGCCAGGGCGAACTGCTGGAAGTGCAGCGCCAACCGGCCACCGAAGAAGCCCTGCGCGAGCGCCTGCGCCAACTCGGCTTCAAGGAATCCCTGCGCCAGAGCCTGGCGCTGCCGAGCGACCTCTACGAACTCTTCGAACTGCCTGGTGACAGTGCCTGGCAGCGCTTCATGAACAAGGGCCTGCCGGAACTGCGCGCCGAAGGCTGGGAAGTGGACATCCGCCCCGGCTTCCATTTCGACCTGTCCAGTGTGGACGGCTGGTACGCCGAGCTGGAAGAAGAGCCCGGGCAGCACTGGTTCGACCTGGAGCTGGGCATCGTCGTCGAGGGGCAACGCATCAGCCTGCTGCCCATCCTGCTGCGGTTGATCCAGCAGAACCCCAAGCTGCTCAGCCCGAAAAGCCTGCAGAAGCGCCGCGACGACGAGCACCTGCGCCTGCAGCTGGACACCCTGGGAGCCGACACCGGCCGTCCCTTGCAGGTGGTCCTGCCCTTCGGCCGCCTCAAGCCGCTGCTGGCGACCCTGGGCGAGCTCTATCTGCGCGACCGACCGGAAGGCCGTAGCCTGCGCCTGAGCCTGCCCGATGCCGCGCGGCTGAACCAGCT
Source organism: Pseudomonas sp. PDM13 (assembly GCF_025685765.1). Lineage (NCBI taxonomy): Bacteria > Pseudomonadati > Pseudomonadota > Gammaproteobacteria > Pseudomonadales > Pseudomonadaceae > Pseudomonas > Pseudomonas sp. PDM13. The sequence goes on from NZ_JAOTQU010000022.1 coordinate 24,765, forward strand.
CGACGAGCTGGAGCTGGATTGGCAGGGCGGCGAGCGTCTGCGCAGCTTCGCCGAGCGCCTGCGCGATAGCCGGCAAACCCGCCACGAGCCCCCTGCCGGCCTGCAGGCCGAGCTGCGCAGCTACCAGTTGCAGGGCCTGGCGTGGCTGCAAAGTCTGCGCGAGCTGGGTGCCGGCGGCGTGCTGGGCGACGACATGGGCCTGGGCAAGACCCTGCAGACCCTGGCCCACCTGCTGACCGAGAAGAACGCCGGGCGCCTCGACCGCCCCGCTCTGGTGGTGATGCCCACCAGCCTGATTCCCAACTGGCAGGACGAAGCCATGCGCTTCGCCCCGGAGCTGCGCGTGCTGGCCCTGCACGGCCCGAACCGCAAGAAGGATTTCGAGCGCCTGGGCGACTTCGACCTGCTGCTGACCACCTACGCCCTGCTGCCCCGCGACCTCGCCGCCTGGAAGGTACAACCGCTGCACCTGCTGGTGCTGGACGAGGCGCAGAACATCAAGACACCCACCAGCAAGGCCGCCCAGGCGGTGCGTCAGCTGGAAGCCCGACAGCGCCTGTGCCTCTCCGGCACGCCACTGGAAAACCACCTGGGCGAACTCTGGTCGCTGTTCCACTTCCTCATGCCCGGCTGGCTTGGCGACGCCAAGCAGTTCGCCCGCGACTACCGCACTCCCATCGAGAAGCGCGGCGACACCGAGCGCCTAGCGCACCTCAACGGCCGCATCCGCCCCTTCCTGCTGCGCCGCACCAAGGAATCGGTGGCCACCGAGCTGCCGGCCAAGACCGAGATCGTCCAGCGGGTCGAACTCAGCGAAGGCCAGCGCGACCTGTACGAAACGGTGCGCCTGGCGATGGACCAGAAGGTCCGCGCGGAAATCCAGGACAAGGGCATGGCGCGCAGCCAGATGGTGATACTCGAGGCGCTGCTGAAGCTGCGCCAGACCTGCTGCGACCTGCGCCTGGTGGAGCACGAGCGCACCCGCCCCTTGCGCGGCAGCACCTCGGGCAAGCTGGACAGCCTGATGGAAATGCTGGTGGAGCTGTTCGCCGAAGGCCGTAAGGTGCTGCTGTTCTCCCAGTTCACCAGCATGCTGGAACTGATCGAGGCGGAACTGCAGCAGCGCGGCATCGACTACCTGATCCTCACCGGCTCCACCCGCGATCGCCGTACACCGGTGAAGCGCTTCCAGGACGGCGAAGTGCCGCTGTTCCTCATCAGCCTCAAGGCGGGCGGCACCGGCCTCAACCTCACAGCTGCCGACACCGTGATCCACTACGACCCCTGGTGGAACCCGGCCGCCGAACGCCAGGCCACCGACCGCGCCTACCGCATCGGCCAGGACAAGCCAGTGTTCGTCTACAAGCTGATCGCCCGCGGCACGGTGGAAGAGAAGATCCAGCAGTTGCAGCAACGCAAGGCGCTGCTCGCAGACGGAATTCTCGGGCAGAGCGAAGGCGCTGACTGGCAGCTGCGCGAAGAGGACCTCGACGCCCTCTTCGCGCCCCTGCCGAAAGCCTGAAGCCCGATCAGCCCTTGAACAGCAGGGCCAGCGCTTCGCGCACCTTGCCGATCCCCTCGGCCAAGGCGGCCTCGATCTCGGCCATGGTGATGATGCCGCTGGACTTGCCGGCAGCCGGGTTGACCACCAGGGAAATGCACGCGTAGGGCAGGTCCAGCTCACGGGCGAGCACCGCCTCGGGCATGCCGGTCATCCCCACCAGGTCGCAGCCATCACGCTCCATGCGGGCGATCTCGGCCACGGTCTCCAGGCGCGGGCCCTGGGTGCAGCCATAGACGCCCTCGGCGCTGTAGGCATGGCCAGTCTTGGCGAGCGCCGCCAGCAGCTTCTGCCGCAACGCCTCGTCATAGGGGTGGCTGAAATCGATGTGGGTGACGTGATCCAGCTCGCCCTCGAAGAAGGTATCGGTGCGGCCATGGGTGTAGTCGATCACCTGGTGCGGCACGACCAGGTGCCCGGTGCCCATGGCGGCGTTGATACCACCAACGGCGTTGACCGCGATCACCGCCTGGGCGCCGGCCTGCTTCAGTGCCCAAAGGTTGGCGCGGTAGTTGACCTGATGCGGCGGAATGCGGTGCGGGTGGCCGTGGCGGGCGAGGAACAGCAGGTCACGCCCGGCGTACTCCCCTTGAACGATGCCCGCCGAGGGGGCGCCATAGGGCGTCTCGGGGTTGAGCAGCGCCTTCATGGTCAGCCCTTCGAGCTGGGTGAGGCCGGTACCACCGATAATCGCGTAAACGGTCATGTCGCTTCCTTCAGTCGATCAGCTGGGCTTCGCGCAGGGCGGCGATTGCCGATTGCCAGCGCGGGTCTTGACGGTATTCGGTGCCGGGGAAGGCACGGCGACGCATGCGTTCGAGCTGCGCGGGCGGGCTGACACGCAACTGCTGCAAGCGCGACAGGGCCAGCTCGGCCGAGGCGCGGTCGTTGCACACCAGCCCCATGTCGCAGCCAGCGCTCAGCGCGGCCTCGATGCGCTCGGCGGCATCACCCACCACGTGAGCGCCGGCCATGGACAGGTCGTCACTGAAGATCACCCCGGAGTATTTCAATTCGCCACGCAGGATGTCCTGCAGCCAGCGCTTCGAGAAGCCGGCGGGCTGCGGGTCGACCTGGGGATAGATGACATGGGCGGGCATCATGCCGTCCAGCTCCGGGGCCAGCCGCGCGAAGGGCACGAGATCCGTGGCGCGGATCTGCTCCAGGCTGCGCTCATCGGTGGGAATGGCCACGTGGGAGTCCGCCTCGGCCCAGCCGTGCCCGGGGAAATGCTTGCCGGTGGCGGCCATGCCGGCGGCACGCAGTCCACGAATGAAGGCACCGGCGAGCACGGTGGCGCGCTGCGGGTCCCCCTCGAAGGCACGGCTGCCGACCACCGCGCTGCGCTGGTGGTCGAGGTCAAGCACGGGCGCGAAGCTGATGTCCAGGCCAACGGCGAGCACCTCAGTGGCCATCAGCCAACCGCAATGCTCGGCCAGGGCTTCGGCGTTGTCGTTGTCCGCCAGAGCGCGCATGGCCGGCAGGCGCACGAAACCGTTGCGCAGGCGCTGCACGCGACCGCCTTCCTGGTCGACGGCGAGGATCAGGTCGGGACGCACGGCGCGGATGGACGCGCACAGCTCGCGCACCTGGCGCGGGTCCTCGATATTGCGGGCGAAGATGATCAGGCCGGCCACTTCCGGTTGCCGCAGGATCTGCCGATCCTCAGCGGTCAGCCAGGTGCCGCCGATGTCCAGCATCAGAGAGCCTTGCATGGGATTTCCTTAGGAGAGTTCGGCCACGGACCACTCGGGGCAAGGTGCTTCGTCTATCAGCACCGCACAGTGGACGGGCACGCGGGGGAAGAGTTCAAGCAGGTCGGCATTGCGCAGGCGTACGCAGCCATGGGACAGCGGCACGCCCATGGGTTCGCTGTCCGGCGTGCCGTGCAAATAGATATAGCGGCGCATGCTGTCGACCTTGCCGAGGCGGTTGCGCCCGGGCTCGCGGCCGCTCAGCCAGAGGATGCGGCTGAGTATCCAGTCGCGTCCGGGAAACTGGGCATGCAGATCCGGCGTCCAGGTCTCTCCGGTCCAACGCCTGCCACGCAATACGGCCCCTTGCGGCAAGCCCTCACCGATCTTCGCGCGCACCTGGTGAAGGCCGCGAGGGGTGCAATTGGAGCCGCTGAGTTCACCGGCGCCATTGAGCGCAGTGGAAACGGGAAGGCGCAGCACCAGACGCTCTCCGGCGAAGCCGTAGAGGCGCTGATCAGCAATGGAGACATGGAGTAGATCGAGGTCGGACATGGGGCGCTAGCTTAGCCGATCCCCATGACCTCGCCCACCGGCGATCAAGCCTTGGCAGGCGCGCTCGGAGACTTGCTGCGCGGCTTGAGCACCGCCTTGGAAAGGGTCTCGTCGGCCAGGCCCGTATCCGCGCGCATGCCGGCCGCAAGGAACGGCACCATCAGGCGCATCACCTGCTCGATGGACGTATTCACGCCGAAATCGGTTTCGGCCATCGCGCGCAGCGCCTTGATGCCGGACATGCTGAACGCTGCGGCGCCGAGCATGAAGTGCACGCGCCAGAACAGCTCCAGCGGCGGCACCTTGGGGGCCGACTCATTGACCAGCAGCATGTAGCGGCGGAAGACCTTGCCGTACACCTCTTCGAGGTACTTGCGAAGGTGCCCCTGGCTCTGGCTGAAGGCCAGGCCCAGCAAACGCATGAAGATGGACAGGTCGTTACCGCTGCGCGGCTTCACCGCCAGCGCCTGCTCGACCAGCATTTCCAGGAGTTCTTCGAGGGTCGCGCGTGCTTCGGTCTTCGCCTGCCGGCGATCGAGCTCGCGCTCCAGGCTCTGGCAGAAAGGCCCCAGGAAGCGCGAGAACACCGCCTGGATAAGCGCCTTCTTCGAGCCGAAGTGATAGTTCACAGCAGCCAGGTTCACACCTGCCTTGCTGGTGATCAAACGCAACGAAGTCTCGGCGAAGCCTTTCTCCGCGAACAGCTGTTCCGCTGCATCAAGAATGCGTTCGACGGTTTCCGACTGGGCCATGGCTCCTCCGCCTGACAAACACTTGTTTGAAACATACGTTTCAGGCCGCTGGCTTGTCAAGCCGCATACACCATCTTCTGACGCTCCGGTCACGGCTCGCAGGCGACATATTCCCGCAAGACAGCGGGCAAGTCACTAGAGCTCAATGGCCGCCCGGCAGAGGATGCAGAGAACACTTGTTGCCAAGCGATGATCACTGTATATAATTCCAGTCACTGTATAAAAAGACAGAGCGCCGACATGCTGAAACTCACGCCCCGCCAAGCCGAGATCCTCGCCTTCATCAAGCGCTGCATAGAAGACAACGGCTATCCGCCCACCCGCGCGGAGATCGCCCAGGAGCTGGGCTTCAAATCGCCCAACGCCGCTGAAGAGCACCTCAAGGCACTGGCCCGTAAGGGTGCCATCGAGATGACCCCCGGCGCCTCGCGAGGCATCCGCATCCCCGGCTTCGAGCCCAGCACCGAGGAAGAAGGCCTGCCCATCATCGGCCGCGTGGCCGCTGGCGCTCCCATCCTCGCCCAACAGAACATCGAGGAATCCTGCCGCATCAACCCGGAGTTCTTCCATCCCCGTGCCGACTATCTGTTGCGTGTACGCGGCATGAGCATGAAGGACATCGGCATCCATGACGGCGACCTGCTGGCCGTGCACACCACGCGTGAGGTCCGCAACGGCCAGATCGTCGTCGCCCGCCTGGATGACGAAGTCACCGTGAAGCGCTTCAAACGCGAAGGCGACAAGGTCTGGTTGATCGCCGAGAACCCGGATTTCGCACCGATCGAGGTGAACCTGCAGGAGCAGGACCTGGTCATCGAAGGCTTGAGCGTCGGCGTCATCCGCCGCTGATAGGAGGCGTCATGCAGTTCCCGCAATCGTTTGGCCGAACCCAATTGCCGCTGTTCCACGATGCCATTGTCGCCAACCCGGTGCCCCTGGCCCTGGAGCCGCAGTGGGAGGAGGAACCCGAAGCCTTCAGTGAGCTTTCGCTGAGCGGAGCTGCCGGGCACTGCCGCCACTTGCTCGCCCCCATCCTGCGGGAACTCAGCCAGGAACAGGATGCCCGCTGGCTGACGCTGATCGGTGCACCTGCCAGCCTGACCCAGGCCTGGCTACGGGATGCCGGACTGAACCGGGAGCGCATCCTTCTTCTCGATCCAAGGGGAGAACGCAGCGCGCTGGAACTGGCTTGCGAAGCCCTGAGGCTGGGTCGCAGCCATACGGTCGTCAGCTGGCTGCCACTGAGCCGCACCGAAAAGCAGGCGCTCGCACACGCCGCACGCCAGGGTGGCGCGCAGAGCCTGAACATCCGATTGGGATAAGAGACCGCTACCCGTAAACAGGCCATGTAGCCGCAACAGGTTGGTAACACGCGTGGGGAATAATCGGTTCCAGCGGGAGCCGACAAAGCGTCCCGTCAGTGCAGGACGCGCGGGCCTTCTTCGTGGTCCACTTCGCCTTCAGCCAGGCGGCCAGCCATCTGCACGCCCACATTGAGCATGGCCTTGGCGACTTCCAGGTGATGCCCCTGCAGGAATGCCTTGGCATCGGAAGAGAAGTCCAGCGTCACCAACGCCTCCTCGTCTTCCGCACGGCGCAGGATGATGCGGCCGTCGGGCAGCTCGACTATTTCCAGAAAGGACGTTGGCATGGGGTCATCTCTCCACTAAAGGCGGGCATTGTACCAGCCGGCTGACGGGCCACCCTAGCCCATCGATCAACTCAGCACTCCGACAGCGCCTCGCGGAAACGCAATGCCAGGTTTTTCAGGTGTTGCCGCCACTCTTCCAGGGTTGCACGGGAAAGGGCCGGCGGTTCTTCATCGACGCTCACCGCTTCTATCAAAGGCAACGTCGGATCGACCTTGGCCTTCTTCGGCGCCTGGGGCGGCAGGAACAGCGCGCCATAGGCGGCCAGCAGCTCGGCAAGCCAGGTTTCCGGTTGCTGGGCCAGTTCCACCAGCTCCGATAGTTCAGGGCTCGGCGCAGCAGCCAGCACGTCGGCAGTCAGCAGCATCTCGGGTCGCGGTGCATTGGCCTCGGGCAGGCGGTAGTAGCCGGCAATCTCGTGGCAAAGCCCGAGCAAGGCACCGTACAGGTGGAAGAGCGCCGCTTCGCGCTCGGCCTGGACCAGCGCCTGGGCATTCATCGCCCTGCCCTCTTCTGCCCTGCGCCAGGATTCGAGCGCCAGGCCGGCGAAATAGAGCTTCTGGTTGGTACGGGTATAGAGTTCATGCGCCATGGCGGCCACTCCGTCGCTAAATCGGTTGGCTAGTATGCGCGCCAGGCTACCCCGGCGCGCAACAGTCCATCAGCGCTTGTCTTCGACCTTCCACTTGCCGCCGTCGAAGAAGGCGCGCCAACCGGTAGGCTTGCCGTCCACTTCCGACTGCACGTACTGCTCCTTGGTCTTGCGACTGAAGCGGATCACTGCCGGACGGCCATCCGGGTCCTTGGCAGGCGCGCTGAGCAGGAAGTGGTACTTGGGATCGAGTTCTTCCTTGTGCGGAATCAGCTCGAGCACCAGGGGCGCACGGGTTTCGCGGTTCTTGGGGAACTGGCTGGCGGCCAGGAACAGGCCCGAAGCACCATCGCGCAGCACGTAGGTGTCGTCCACCTTCTCGCACTTGAGCTCCGGCATCTTGATCGGGTCGATCTTCGGCGGTGCAGCCTCGCCGCTCTTCAGCAGCTTGCGGGTGTTCTTGCACGAAGGATTGGTGCAACCGAAGAACTTGCCGAAACGACCGGTCTTCAGCTGCATCTCGCTGCCGCACTTGTCGCATTCCAGGCTCGGGCCTTCATAGCCCTTGATGCGGTATTGGCCCTGCTCGATCTCGTAGCCGACGCAATCCGGGTTGTTGCCGCAGATGTGCAGCTTGCGGGTCTCGTCCAGCAGGTAGGCATCCATCGCGGTGCTGCAGATGGGGCAACGGTGCTTGCCAAGCAGTACGCGGGACTCCGACTCACCTTCGTCGTCCGCAGCGATTTCGTCGCCCGGCACCAGGTTGATGGTGGCCTTGCAGCGCTCTTTCGGCGGCAGGCTGTAGCCCGAGCAACCGAGGAATACACCCGTGGATGCCGTGCGGATCATCATCGGCCGGCCGCATTCGCGGCAGGCGATATCGGTGGGCGTCGGCTGGTTGGCGCGCATGCCGCTGTCCGCGACCTCGGCCACTTCCAGCTTCTTCTTGAAGTCGCCGTAGAACTCGTCCAGCAGGTTCTTCCAGTCGCGCTCGCCCTGGGCGACGTCGTCCAGGTTCTCTTCCATGCCGGCGGTGAAGCCGTAGTCCATCAGGTCGGAGAAGCTTTCATTCAGGCGCTCGGTGACGATGTCGCCCATCTTCTCGGAATAGAAGCGGCGGTTGTGCACCGTGACGTAGCCGCGATCCTGGATAGTGGAGATGATCGCCGCATAGGTGGACGGGCGACCGATGCCACGCTTTTCCAGCTCCTTGACCAGGCTGGCTTCGGAGAAGCGTGCCGGCGGCTTGGTGAAGTGCTGGCTGGGGTCGAGCTTGATCAGCTTCAGGCCTTCGCCTTCCTTCATGTCCGGCAGCACGTCGTCTTCGCCCGGCTTGCTCTGTTGCGGCAGTACGCGGGTGTAACCGTCGAACTTGAGGATGCGGCCCTTGGCGCGCAGCTCGAAATCACCGGCAGCCACGGCAACGGTGGTGGACAGGTATTCGGCCGACGGCATCTGGCAGGCCACGAACTGGCGCCAGATCAGGTCGTACAGGCGCTCGGCGTCACGTTCCATGCCCGACAGCTGGGTCGGCTTGAGGTTGACGTCGGAAGGACGGATCGCCTCGTGCGCCTCCTGGGCGCCCTCCTTGCTCGAATAGAAGTTCGGCTTGGCCGGCAGGTACTTCTCACCGAACTCGCCCTCGATGAAGCCGCGCACCATGGTGACGGCGTCGGCAGAGAGGTTGGTCGAGTCGGTACGCATATAGGTGATGTAGCCCGCCTCGTAGAGACGCTGGGCCATCATCATGGTCTTCTTCACCCCGAAGCCCAGGCGGTTGCTCGCTGCCTGCTGCAGGGTGGAGGTGATAAAGGGGGCGGACGGACGGCTCGAGGTCGGCTTGTCCTCGCGCTTCATGACGCTGTAGCTGGAGGACTTGAGCTTCTCCAGCGCGGCCATGGCCTGGGCTTCGTTCAGCGGCTTGAAGGCAGAACCCTTCTCCTTGGCCACTTCGAAACGCACGTTGGCGCCCTTGGCGGTACCCAGGTCGGCGTGGACTTCCCAGTACTCTTCCGGAACGAAGGCACGGATCTCGCGCTCACGCTCCACGACCAGCTTCACCGCCACCGACTGCACGCGGCCAGCGGAAAGGCCGCGGGCGATCTTCTGCCACAGCAGCGGCGAGACCATGTAACCCACGACGCGATCGAGGAAGCGACGGGCCTGCTGGGCGTTGACACGGTTGATGTCCAGCTCGCCCGGGCGGGAGAAGGCTTCCTGGATGGCCTTCTTGGTGATTTCGTTGAATACCACGCGCTTGTAGCGGCTGTCGTCACCACCGATGGATTCCCGCAGGTGCCAGGCAATGGCCTCCCCTTCGCGGTCCAAGTCGGTTGCGAGATAGATGGTGTCGGCATCCTTGGCCAGACGACGCAGTTCCTCGATCACCTTTTCCTTGCCGGGAAGGATCTCGTACTTGGCCTTCCAGCCATGTTCGGGGTCGACGCCCATGCGGGTGAACAGCTGGCGCTTGGCTTTTTCCTTGGGCGACAGTGCGGGAGCCTCGGACGCGGCCGCCTTGCCGCGCTTCACCGGTTCCTTGCTGGCACTGGCCGAACCGCTGGTAGGCAGGTCACGGATATGGCCGATGCTCGACTTCACCACGTACTGGTTGCCCAGGTACTTGTTGATGGTCTTGGCCTTGGCCGGGGATTCCACGATGACCAGCGATTTGCCCATGGATCGGAAATTTCCTGAATTCGATAAATGAAAGGCGGGAGCCACCTGACGCGGCACCGCTATATATAGTGGCGAACAAGACAAGGTCAAGCTTACCCGCCGCCCCGCGATACCTCAGCGGCGCGGAAAGAGATCTGACTCGGCGGTCACCAATGCGAAGCGGGCGATCTGCTCGCCATTCACCTCGACCGTCTCGGTGAACATCGCCAATGGGCGTACCCAGAGGCCGTATTCGCCATAGAGGGCCTGGTAGACGACCAGCTCCTCCTCGGTCTCGGAGTGCCGTGCCGTGCCGATCACGCGGTACTCCTGGCCTTTGTAGTGACGATAGAGTCCAGGTTGCAGGCTCATGTTCCCCTCCTATCCATCTATAGCCGGCTCGCGAAGGGTGCGCATGGTGCCCACTCGGGCGCCCGCTGGCCAGCCCCTGCTGACGAAATAAGCCTTATAAAAGCAAAAACCGGGGCGCCAGGCCCCGGTCTTTCCCCTCCTCGTACGCTTAGATGCGTTCGAAGACGGTGGTGATGCCCTGGCCGAGGCCCACGCACATGGTGGACACGCCCAGGGTACCGCCGTTCTGCTTCATCACGTTCAGCAGGGTGCCGGAGATACGTGCACCGGAGCAGCCGAACGGGTGACCCAGAGCGATGGCGCCGCCGTGCAGGTTGACCTTCTGCTCCATCTTGTCGAGGAGTTTCAGGTCCTTCAGCACCGGCAGGGCTTGAGCGGCAAAGGCTTCGTTGAGTTCAACGAAATCGATGTCGTCAATGGTCAGGCCGGCACGTTTCAGGGCCTTCTGAGTGGACGGCACCGGGCCGTAACCCATGATCGCCGGGTCGACACCGGCAACCGCCATGGCACGTACCACGGCCATCGGCTGAATGCCGAGGTCCTGGGCGCGCTGGGCACTCATCACGATCATGCAGGAAGCGCCGTCGGTGATCTGCGAAGAAGTACCCGCAGTCACGGTGCCACCTTTCGGGTTGAACGCAGGACGCAGGGCGGCCAGGCTCTCGATGGTGGTTTCCGGACGGATGGTTTCGTCGAAGTCGAACACCTTCAGGAAGCCGTTCTCGTCGTAGCCTTGCATCGGGATGATTTCATCCTTGAACTTGCCTTCGACGGTGGCTTTGTGCGCCAGGCGGTGAGAACGCTCACCGAAGGCGTCCTGCTGCTCGCGGCTGATGCCGTGCATCTTGCCCAGCATCTCGGCGGTCAGGCCCATCATGCCCGAAGCCTTGGCGGCGTACAGGGACAGGTGCGGGTTCGGATCGACGCCGTGCATCATGCCTACGTGGCCCATGTGCTCCACGCCACCGACCACGAACACGTCGCCGTTGCCGGTCTGGATAGCCTGCACGGCAGTGTGCAGGGCGCTCATGGAGGAACCGCACAGACGGCTGACGGTCTGGCCGGCGCTGGTGTGCGGGATCTGGGTCATCAGCGACGCCATGCGCGCGATGTTCCAGCCCTGCTCCAGGGTCTGGTTTACGCAGCCCCAGATCACGTCTTCCACTTCGGCCGGGTCCAGCTTGGTGTTACGGGCCAGGACGCCGCTGATCAGGTGCGCCGACATGGTCTCGGCACGGGTGTTGCGGTGCATGCCGCCTTTGGAACGACCCATCGGGGTACGGCCGAAGTCGACAATGACTGCATCTCTAGGATTCAGGCTCATATTTCTACTCTCGCTCTGTTCGTTCCGCGATTAACCGAAAAACTTCTGGCCCTTGGCGGCCATTTCACGAAGCTTCGCGGTCGGGTGGTACAGCGCGCCCAGTTCGGCGTACTTGTCGGCCAGGGCAACGAATTCGGCTACACCGACGGAGTCGATGTAACGCAGTGCACCACCACGGAAGGGCGGGAAGCCGATGCCGTAGATCAGGCCCATGTCGGCCTCAGCTGCGGTCTCGACGATGCCGTCTTCCAGGCAACGAACGGTTTCCAGGCACAGCGGGATCATCATGAAGTTGATGATGTCTTCGTCGGTCAGCTCGCGCTGCTCAACGACGATGGACTTCAGCAGCTCGTAGGCTTCCGGATCGGAAACTTTCTTCGGCTTGCCGCGTTTGTCGGTCTCGTAGGCGTAGAAGCCCTTGCCGTTCTTCTGGCCCAGGCGATTGGCTTCGTACATCACGTCGACGGCGGTCTTGCCTTCCACGGCCATGCGGTCCGGGAAGCCTTCGGCCATGACGTCACGGCCGTGGTGGCCGGTGTCGATGCCGACCACGTCGGAGAGGTAGGCCGGGCCCATGGGCCAGCCGAATTTCTCCATGATCTTGTCGATGCGCACGAAGTCGACGCCGAAGCCCAGCAGCTTGGAGAAGCCGCCGAAGTACGGGAACAGCACGCGGTTGACCAGGAAGCCGGGGCAGTCGTTGACCACGATCGGGTTCTTGCCCATTTTCTTGGCGTAGGCAACGGTGGTGGCCACGGCCACTTCGCTGGACTTCTCGCCACGGATGACTTCGACCAGGGGCATCATGTGCACCGGGTTGAAGAAGTGCATGCCGACGAAGTTCTCGGGGCGCTTCAGCGCCTTGGCCAGCAGGCTGATGGAGATGGTGGAGGTGTTGGAAGCCAGGATGGCGTCCTCACGAACCACGCCTTCCACTTCGGCCAGCACGATCTGCTTGACCTTGGGGTTCTCGACCACTGCTTCAACGACGATGTCGACAGCGCCGAAATCACCGTAGGACATGGTCGGGCGAATGGCGGTCAGGGCCTCAGCCATCTTGGCCGGGGTCATGCGGCCTTTCTCGACGCGCTTGCCGAGCAGCTTGGAGGCCTCGTTCAGGCCCATCTGGATACCCTCTTCACGGATATCCTTCATCAGGATCGGAGTGCCTTTGGAAGCCGACTGGTAGGCGATACCGCCGCCCATGATGCCAGCGCCGAGTACGGCAGCCAGTTTCACGTCGCGAGCGACTTCGTCGTACTGCTTGGCTTTCTTTTTCAGTTCCTGGTCATTCAGGAACAGGCCGATCAGGCTTGCCGCGACCGGGGTCTTGGCCAGCTTGACGAAGCCGGCGGCCTCGACTTCCAGCGCCTTGTCACGACCGAAGTTGGCGGCTTTCTGGATGGTCTTGATGGCTTCGACCGGAGCCGGGTAGTTCGGGCCGGCCTGGCCAGCCACGAAACCCTTGGCGGTTTCGAAGGCCATCATCTGCTCGATGGCGTTGAGCTTGATCTTTTCCAGCTTGGGCTGACGCTTGGCCTTGAAGTCCAGCTCGCCGGAGATGGCGCGCTTGACCAGGTCCAGAGCGGCTTCCTGGAGTTTCGCAGGAGCGACAACAGCATCGACGGCACCCACTTTCAGGGCGTCGGCAGCCTTGTTTTCCTTGCCGGAGGCGATCCACTCGATGGCGTTGTCGGTGCCGATCACACGCGGCAGACGCACGGTGCCGCCGAAGCCCGGGTAGATACCCAGCTTGACTTCCGGCAGGCCGATCTTGGCGGTCTCGCTCATGACGCGGTAGTCACCGGCCAGGCACATTTCCAGGCCGCCACCGAGGGCGATGCCATTGATGGCGACCACGGTCGGAACCTGCAGGTCTTCGAAATCGCTGAAGATCTTGTTGGCTTCGAGGTTGCCTGCCACCAGCTCTTCATCGGGCAACTTGAAGTTGTCGACGAATTCGGTGATGTCCGCACCGACGATGAACACGTCCTTGCCACTGCTGACGATAACGCCCTTGACCGACGCATCGGCCTTGATGGCATCAACCGACTGACGCAGTTCATTCAGGGTTAGACGGTTGAATTTGTTGACGGACTCACCCTTGAGGTCGAACTTCAGTTCGACGATGCCGCCCTCAAGAGCCTTAACCGTGATGGCTTTACCTTCGTAAATCATCAACTGATCTCCACGGTATGGAAGCTGAACAGTACACATCGGAGCCAACCGGCGAACCGGCTCGAGGCATTGCCGTCGAGCTTAGTCCGATTCGGTCCGGCACACCCACCGACGCGATATCGGGTAGTTATTGGACGTTGTCTGTAAGGCAAACGCTCAATTCATACGCCCGTTTGATTTGGGTGCGCACACATTCACGGAAAAGTCCGCTGTTGTCAATTGTGCTTCGTGACCGTACGGCCACGCTCAATCCGCTCTGCCACCAGCCTTTGCGCAGGCCCGGGGCCTCTCTGGAAAGCAACATGCGGGATGGTTATGACAGACCATCAAGCGGGCGACGGGAGGCTCAATAACGTGACCTGCAGCACGCTAGCCAAACGCCAGCGCAGCAGGTTAGAGTCGCCCGATAAGGCCGGGACAGGCCGAATAACAAAAACAACTAGATGAAGCCCCTAGAGGCACACGGAGTAGCGACATGACGAGCCGTACGCTTGCCATTCTGCTGGGCACCCTGCTCACCCTTTCCACCTTCGCAATTCCCGCTCAAGCCGCCGACCCCGCAACAAGCCTGCTCAAGCTGCACCAGATGCGCCTCGCCGCGCAGAAGAGCCTGGGCGACTTCTATATGTACAACGGCATGGAAGGCGATCAGCGCTATGCGCGGATGATCGACGAGTCCGTCCAGCAGGCCGATGCGCGCCTGAAGGAACTGACCGAGATGCCCGGCGACGGCTCCAAGGCCCTCAGCGCCCAACTCAACCAGCAATGGAAGGATTATTCCGGCGAGCTGACCAATCTCGTCGTGGCGCTCAAGACCAAGGGCTTCACCGACCTTCAGCCCATCGCCGACATGACCGCGCGCAACCAGAAGCTGCTGGCCCTGGCCAAGGAGCTGTACGGCAAGATCCAGCAGGAAAGCGGCGTCAACGTTCCCCCGCTGACCCAGCAAAGCCGCGAGCAAAGCCTGCTGATGCAGACCATCGCCGTCGACTACGCCTCGCGCAGCGCCTCGGTCGGCGCCTCCTTCTTCGGCGGCGGCGAAGGCAAGCCCATCGACGAACTGGCGCGCGATTTCGCCGGCCAGCTCAACGCCCTGGAGCAGCAGCCGAAGAACACCCCGGAGATCAAGCAAGCCCTGACCAGCATCGGCACCAAGTGGCGCTACATCGAGAAATCGCTGCAGAACTACAACGAGAACAGCGTGCCCTTCCTGATCAACAAGTACTCCGACAGCATCATCGACGGGCTCGAAGGCGTCTCCGCCCAATACGCCGCCACGCAGCTCTGAAGCGCCCCGCCGTCACCCGGGCCCATTGCGCGGCCCGGGTCACCTCAAGCTCACACCACCGCGCGCAGCACCTCGGCGATGCGCTGCAGGTCCTCGGGCGTGCCCCGCTCGCCCCAGCACAGTGCGATCATCTGCGCATTCGCCTCGATCTTGTAGACATCAGCTGGCAACCCCTGGAGTCGCGCCAGCATGGCCGGGTCTTCCAAAGGCTCGCGCCACTGGTTCTGCCACTGCCCAGGCGCCACCTGCCAATAGCACCAGGCACCAGGCGCCCCGCGGGGACGCGGGCGATGGTACTGGGCACAGGAATGAGGCGGCTCCACCGGCAGCCAGTGCGGCCACTCCTGGCGCGACAGCTGCATGGCCAACCCCATGCGTCGCGCCTCCATGCGCAGCTCCATGCGGCCACGCTGCCCTTTGGACGGCAGCAACCAGACCAGGGGGCTGAGCACGGCGAGCAGGAGAAATACCACCAACCAGAGGGTCATAACGTCATCCCATGATGAAAATCATGCCGCCAGGCACCCATGGCGGCCATACTGAGTTCAAGCGCAAACCTTAAGGAGGAGTCACCCATGCCCTATAAGCACATTCTGGTCGCCGTCGATCTCACCGATGAATGCCATCCGGTGGTGCGCCGCGCCCAGGCCCTCGCCCAGGCGACTCAGGCCAGGCTGTCGCTGGTCCACATCGTCGAACCCATGGCCATGGCCTTCGGTGGCGATGTGCCCATGGACCTCTCGATGCTCCAGCAACAACAGTTCGAACAGGCCCGCGAACGCCTGGACGGCTTTGCCGGCCTCTACCCTGAACTGCTCGCCGAGCAGCGCCACCTGGCCTACGGCCAGCCCCGCCAGGAAATCCACCGCCTCGCCGAAGAACAGGGCTGCGACCTGATCGTCGTCGGCAGCCACGGCCGCCACGGCCTCGCCCTGCTCCTGGGCTCCACCGCCAATGACGTGCTCCACGGCGCGCCCTGCGACGTGATCGCCGTACGCCTGAAGAAAGCCGACTGACCCAGCAGCCGGCGGAGGCTTCAGAAGAAGCCTTCGTCGGCGCTCATCACCAGCGGGCGGATCTTCTGCAGCTGGGTTTCCAGCGAGTAGGTCATGCTCGAGGCCATGGAGAAGAAGGTCAGGAAGGCCTTCAGGTTCGAATCGCCATCGCACACATCGTGAATACGCTGCCAGAACGCCTGGTTGACCAGCTGTAACTGCTGGAACAGGCGCACCAACCCCTTCAGCTCCCAATCCGCATGCCGCCCTTCACGGAAGTTGAAGTACTGCCGCGACAGATACAGGGACACGGCGCGCAGGATGAACTCCTGGTTGCTGGCGAACGGCAGGTGCTGATGGGCCATCGGCTTGAGCCGGCCCAGCACCGGGCAGGCGCTGGTCGCCATGATCACGCCCAGCAGGGCACGCAGCCCTTCTTCCAGCCCCACCTGCTTGGTGTATTCACGCTCCGGCGTGCGCACCAGGAACACCGCCTTCTTGAAGGCCGGCAGCCCGTGGAAGTCCTCGATCACCCGGTGCAGGTCGACCGCCGCCGGGCAATGGCTGAACTTGTCCTTCGACAGCGGGCAGTTGCTGCACTGCTGGAATTCCAGGCGCGTCCACTTCGGCGCGGCGAGCGCGCGCTCCTCGTCGTACTGCCGATCCAGCTCGATGCGATAGCTGAACTCGTGTTCGTCATCCAGGGTGATGCGGTACTCGACAGCCATGGGCTCTCCAGCTCGGTGGTTCTTCAGTCGTCCAGTTCGGCCCAGCGCTCCAGCAGGCGATCCAGCTCCTGCTGTTGCTTCTCGAAGCGCTCCAGTACCGTGCGGGTCTGCTCTGCAGGCCGCTGGTAGAACGCCGGGTCGGAAATTTCCTGCTGTACCGCTGCCATCTCCGCTTCCAGGGTCTCGATCTGGCCGGGAAGCGCTTCCAGCTCACGCTGCAATTTGTAGCTGAGTTTCTTCTTCGGCGCCTCGGCCTCGCTCACCGCAGAGGCGGCGGCCACCGGAGCCGGTGCCACGGTCGCGGTGGGCTCGGCCTTGCCGGACTTGGTCTCGCCCACACCCAGCAGGCGCGGCGAGCCGCCCTGGCGCAGCCAGTCCTGGTAGCCACCGACGTACTCACGCACGCGGCCTTCGCCTTCGAAGACCAGGGTGCTGGTCACCACGTTGTCGAGGAAGGCCCGGTCGTGGCTCACCATCAGCACGGTACCCGGGAAGTTCAGCAGCACCTCTTCCAGCAGCTCGAGGGTTTCCACATCCAGGTCGTTGGTCGGTTCGTCCAGCACCAGCAGGTTGGCCGGCTTGCTGAACAGCTTGGCCAGCAGCAGGCGCGCACGTTCGCCGCCCGACAGAGCCTTGACCGGTGTACGCGCACGCTGCGGGCTGAACAGGAAGTCGCCCAGGTAGCTCAGCACATGGCGGTTCTGGCCATCGATGGAAATGAAATCACGGCCTTCGGAAATATTGTCGATCACCGTCTTCTCGGGCTCGAGCTGGTGACGCAACTGATCGAAATAGGCCACTTCCAGCTTGGTGCCCACCTCGATCGTGCCGCTGGTCGGCTCCAGATCGCCCAGCAGCAGCTTGAGCAGGGTGGTCTTGCCGGTACCGTTGGCGCCCAGCAGACCGATACGGTCGGAGCGCTGCAGCACCAGGGAGAAATCGCGGATCAGCGGCGCGCCGCCCGGATGGGCGAAGCCCACGTTCTCGGCGACCATCACCTGCTTGCCCGACTTGTCGGCGGTCTCCAGCTGGATATTGGCCTTGCCCTGACGCTCGCGGCGCTCGGCACGCTCGCTGCGCATCGCCTTCAGCGCGCGAACACGCCCTTCGTTACGGGTACGACGGGCCTTGATGCCCTGGCGGATCCACACTTCCTCTTGGGCCAGGCGCTTGTCGAACAGCGCGTTGGCGGCCTCTTCCGCCGCCAGTTGCTGCTCCTTGTGCACCAGGAAGCTGGCGTAGTCGCCGTTCCAATCGATCAGGTGGCCGCGATCCAGTTCGAGGATGCGCGTCGCCAGGTTCTGCAGGAAGGAACGGTCGTGGGTGATGAATAGCACGGCGCCGCCAAAGCCCATCAGCGCCTCTTCCAGCCAGGCGATGGCACCGATATCCAGGTGGTTGGTCGGCTCGTCCAGCAGCAGCAGGTCGGGCTCGGAAACCAGTGCCTGGGCCAGCAGCACGCGGCGACGCCAGCCACCGGACAGCTCGGCCAGGGTCTTGTCGGCCGGCAGTTGCAGGCGGCTCAGGGTGCTGTCCACCAGTTGCTGCAGGCGCCAGCCATCCTTTGCCTCAAGCTCCTGCTGCACGTGCATCAGCTTGTTCAGGTCTTCGTCGTTATGAATGTTCTGGCTGAGGTGGTGGTACTCGGCCAGCAGCGCACCGACGCCAGCCAGCCCTTCGGCGACCACGTCGAACACGGTGCGATCGTCGGCACGCGGCAGTTCCTGCGGCAGCTCGCCGATCTTCAGGCCCGGTGCGCGCCAGATCTCGCCGTCATCGCCATGCTGGTCGCCCTTCACCAGGCGCAGCATGCTCGACTTGCCGGTGCCGTTGCGGCCGATGATGCACACCCGCTCGCCACGGGCTATCTGCCATGACACCTTGTCCAGCAGCGGCATGGCGCCATAGGCAAGGGATACATCGCTGAACTTGAGCAGGGTCATGGGCGCCTCCGAAAACAGGGGGCGCATTCTACCCGGTTTGCGCCTTGGCATATCCGCCATTTTTTCATCATGTTTCCTCCATAGCATCCGATTTCACCCGGGCAGGGCAACAGGCTAAGCTACGCAGATCCGGTGGCGGCCAGGCCGTTGCCCCATACGATTTCTCTACCCGGAAGTGTCATGCGCGGTCGTCTGCTCAGCCTGTTCTCCTGCCTGCTTCTCACCACCGTCACCCTCGATGCAGCCCAAGCGGTCCCCCTTGCCCAGCAACGTCAGATGTACGACGAAGCCAAGCGCGCCCTGGCCAAGGGTGACAGCGGCCCCTACAAGCGTTACGCCAATGCCCTGGCCGACTACCCGCTGGAGCCCTACCTGGCCTACGACGAACTCACCGCCCGCCTGAAGTGGGCCAGCAACGACGAGATCGAGAAGTTCCTCGCCGAGCACGGTGACCTGCCCCAGGCCAACTGGATGAAGCTGCGCTGGTTGCGCTGGCTGGCCGAGCGCGGCGAATGGAAGACCTTCGTCAATTACTACGACCCGAAGATGAACTTCACCGAACTGGACTGCCTCTACGGCCAGTACCAGATCAAGAACGGCCTCAAGGCCGAGGGCTACAAGAGCGCCGAGAAGCTCTGGCTGGTAGGCAAGTCCCAGCCCGAGGCCTGTGACGTGCTCTTCGACCTGTGGCGTGCCGAAGGCCAGATGACCGAGCAGATGCGCTGGCGCCGCGCCAAGCTCGCTGCCGAGGCACGCAACTATGGCCTCGCCAGCTTCCTGGTGAAGGGCCTGCCAACCCTTCAGACCCAGGGCAAGCTGCTGCTGGATGTCGCACAGAACCCGCCGATGCTCAGCCAGACCGCCCGCTTCGCCCCGGCCGACAAGGCCATGGGCGATGTGGTCGGCCTCGGCCTGCGCCGCCTGGCCCGCCAGGACCCGGAAAAGGCCATGGCCCTGCTGGATGGCTACGCCGCGCGGATGAAGTTCTCCAGCAGCGAGAAGGTCGCCATCGCCCGCGAGATCGGCCTTACCCTGGCCAAGCGCTACGACCCCCGCGCCCTCAAGCTCATGACCCAGTACGACCCCAAGCTGCGCGACAACACCGTCAGCGAATGGCGCGCGCGCCTGCTGCTGCGCCTGGGCCAGTGGGACGACGCCTACAAGCTGACCAAGCAGATGCCCGCCGAGCTGGCCAACACCAACCGCTGGCGCTACTGGCAGGCTCGCTCCCTGCAGCTGGCTCAGCCGCAGAGCGCCGAAGCCGGCCGCCTCTATCAGCCCCTGGCCAAGGAGCGTGACTTCTACGGCTTCCTCGCCGCCGACCGCATCCAGACGCCCTACCAGCTCAATAACAAGCCGCTGGCCCTCGACCCGCGCCTGGTGCAGAAGGTGCGCAACACCGCGGGCATCCGCCGTGCCCTGGAGTTCCACGATCGCGGCCAGATCGTCGACGGTCGCCGCGAGTGGTACTACGTCAGCCGCCTGTTCAGCCGTGACGAAATGGTCGCCCAGGCCAAGCTCGCCTACGACATGCAGTGGTACTTCCCGGCCATCCGTACCATCAGCCAGGCCCAGTACTGGGACGACCTGGACATCCGCTTCCCCATGGCCCACCGCGGTGCCCTGACCCAGCAGGCACGCCTGCGTGGCCTGCATTCCAGCTGGGTGTTCGCCATCACCCGCCAGGAAAGCGCCTTCATGGCCGACGCCCGCTCCGGCGTCGGTGCCATGGGCCTGATGCAACTGATGCCCGGCACCGCCAAGGAGACCGCACGCAAGTTCGGCATCCCCCTCGCCTCACCGCAGCAGGCGCTCAACCCGGACGTCAACATCCAGCTCGGCGCCGCCTACCTCAGCCAGGTGCACGGCCAGTTCAACGGCAACCGCGTGCTCGCCTCCGCCGCCTACAACGCCGGCCCCGGCCGCGTGCGCCAATGGCTCAAGGGCGCCAACCACCTGGCCTTCGACGTCTGGGTGGAAAGCATCCCCTTCGACGAGACCCGCCAGTACGTACAGAACGTGCTGTCCTACTCCGTCATCTACGGGCAGAAGCTCAACGCCCCGCAGCCCCTCGTGGATTGGCACGAGCGCTTCTTCGACGACCAGTGATCGAAGCCGAAACGCAAAACGGGCGCCCATGGGGCGCCCGTTTCGTTTGTGCAGCCGTTGCAGCGCGGAGTCTTACTCCAGGACTTCCACTTCCATGCCCTCTTCCAGCGTGCCGGTGCTGCGGTTGATCAGGTTCTGGCCGAAGTACAGCCCGCCTTCGCGCTCGCGGTAGGTCTTGAGGGTGGTGAGGGGCTCGCGGTCAGGGCTGCGCTCGCCGGTGGCAGGGTCGATGGTGGTGAGGATGCACCGGGTGCAGCCCTTGGCCACGCTGAACTCGACACCGCCGATGCGAATGCGCTTCCACTCGTCCTCAGCGAAGGGCGCACTGCCCTCCACCACCAGGTTGGGACGGAAGCGCAGCATCTCCAGTGGGCGGCCAACACGGCTGGACAGGTCATCCAGCGAGGCCTGGCCGATCAGCAGCAGCGGGAAGCCATCGGCGAAACCGACCTTCTCCTCGGGCAGCAGGCTGCCGGGGATGTCCCGTGCCCGCTCGTTGGGCACATGCACCAGGCGGCACGGCTTGCCGATGAACTCGCTGAGCCAGGCAGCGGCCTCGTCGCCGGCGTCAGGCACCAGCATCGAGTCCTTCCAGATGAAGGTGCCGCGCAGGTCGCTGTTCGGGTCAGGCAGGGCCACATCCAGGCTGGGGCGGCCGGCGGCGCTCAGGGTCAGGCCACCGGAGGCGTTCCACAGCGCGCTCAGTTGCGACATCTGCGGCAGCGCGCGCTGGGTGAGGAAACGGCCATTGCTCGCGTCCACCAGCATCCAGCGTCGATCACCGGCCAGGCCGATGCCATCGAGTTCGGCACGCTGCAGGCGTTCGCCGATCGCGGATTTCATGGGGAAACGATAGAGAGCGGAGAGACGCAACATGGGCCGGCTTCCTTGGACGGTCAGCGAAAGCCCACTTATACGGAATCGTGGGCCGGGGCCTCAACCCCGGCACCACGAAAAGATCACTCGTCCTTCTTCAGGCGGTCCGCCACCACGTCCACCAGCTTGTCGGGCTGGAACTTGGAGAGGAAGTTGTCGCAACCGACCTTCTTCACCATGGCGTCGTTGAAGCTGCCGGACAGCGAGGTGTGCATCACCACGTAGAGCTCACGCAGGCGCGGGTCGTTGCGGATCTCGGTAGTCAGGCGGTAGCCGTCCATCTCCGGCATTTCGGCATCGGTGAAGATCATCAGCAGCTTGTCGGTCATCACCTCGCCGGTGTCGGCCCACTTTTTCAGCAGGTTCAGTGCCTTGAGGCCGTCGCTGACCGAATGGGTGCGGATACCCAGCTGCGAGAGGGTTTCGCGCAGCTGGGTCAGCGCGACGTTGGAGTCGTCCACCAGCAGCACTTCGCGGCCTCGGGCCTTCTCCAGCAGCGGGTTGCTCAAGCGCTCCTCGGACACCCGGGTGCTCATGGGCACGATTTCGGCGAGGACCTTCTCGACGTCGATGATCTCGACGATCTGGTCCTCCACCTTGGTGATCGCCGTCAGGTAATGCTGGCGGCCGGCACCACCGGGCGGCGGCTGGATGGACTCCCAGTTGAGGTTGAGGATGCGGTCCACGCCCCCGACCAGGAAGGCCTGCACCGAGCGGTTGTACTCGGTGACGATGATGGTGCTGCGCTCATCCGGCACCAGCGCGCGCATGCCGATGGCGCGGGACAGGTCGATCACCGGCAGGGTCTGGCCGCGCAGGTTGACCACACCGCAGACGAAGGGGTGGCGCTGGGGGATCAGGGTCAGCTTCGGCAGCTGCAGGACTTCCTGCACCTTGAACACGTTGATGGCGAACAGCTGGCGGCCGGCCAGGCGGAACATGAGGATTTCCAGGCGGTTCTCGCCCACCAGTTGGGTACGTTGATCGACTGTGTCGAGAATACCGGCCATTGCATGCTCCTGTTGGATGTTCGAGCCAGACTGCGGCTGCAGTTGCTTATCGGCAGAAGGCCTTGGAACTGTAGCCATCATGGCTTGGCGCCATCATGCACCACGGGGCGCGACGGCACCAGAAGCCACTCATCCCTCACTGCCTTGCAGCAACGGGGAACCGTCCGGCAGATGTAAGCGTAGTGCGTTGCGGCGCGCATTGAAGCGAACCTTGCTGCATTCCATGGGTTCTCCGTCGAGATTCATGTCCAGCCCCTCGGGCGCCTCCACTTCCACCCACGGCAACCGCGCACTCACCGACACCGCCTCCACCCCGCCGATGCCCCCCGAAAGCAGCGTGCCCAGGGTGCCGACCACATCCTGCGGGGCCGGCACGATGCAGAGCTCCAGCAGCCCGTCATCGACCTTGGCGCGCGGGCACAGCACATGCCCACCGCCCGCCTGGCAGCCGTTGCCGATGCCCACGGCGAGGAACTCGCCCTCCCATTCGAAATCCGGCCCCTTGAAGCGACCGAAGGCCGAATGCACCTCGGAGAAGCGCGTCAGCCCGGTGAGGAAATAGGCCGCACCGCCCAGTACCTTCTTCAGGTCTTCGGAGGTGTTGGCAGTGATCTTCGAGCCGAAGCCGCCGGTGGCCATGTTGAGGAACAGCCGCCCGTCGGCCTCTCCCAGGTCGATGGGCCGCGGCGGCACATCCAGCAGCGCCAGGGCCTCGCCGGGCAGCAGCGGCACGCCGGCGGCCCGGGCGAAGTCATTGGCGGTGCCCAGGGGCAACAGCGCCAGGCTGGCATCCTGGTCTGCCAGCGCCATGGCTTCGGCGACATCACGCAAGGTGCCATCGCCGCCCCCGGCGATGAGCGTGCGATACCCGGCGGCCAGGGCCTCTTCAACGATGCGCCCGGCATCGCCGCCCTCCCAGGTCACCCGCACCGCCAGTTCCCAGCCCGCCTCCCGGCGTGCCTCGACGGCCGCTCGCACGTCCTCGTTCAATGCCTGCTTGCCGTGCAGGATCAGCAATGCCTTGCGCTCGCTCATGGGCCACTCCATCCAGGGTGAGTCGGCCGAGTATATGCCTCGACCGTAAGAACAAGATGAGACAAGCGTCGGAGGCGGATTACACACCTATCTAATATGTCGATTTGTTTGTTGAATAATTTACGCTTTTTGTCGATAGGAACTTAATGAAAAATGGCCTCCAACACGCCGCAGAGCCCAACCCACTGCGAGCACTGAGGAGATTCCCATGATCGAAGTACGCCCTTTCAACCAGCTCGGCGGCGCCCACCACGGCTGGCTCAACGCCCGTCACCACTTCTCCTTCGCCGAGTACCACGACCCGGCACGGATGAACTGGGGCCAACTGCGGGTCTGGAACGACGACGAGATCGCTGCCGACAGCGGTTTCCCACCGCACCCTCACCGCGACATGGAGATCATCACCTACGTCCGTGAAGGCGCGATCACCCACCAGGACAACCTGGGCAACAAGGGCCGCACCGAAGCCGGCGATGTGCAGGTGATGAGCGCAGGCACCGGCATCACCCACAGCGAGTACAACCTCGAGGGCGAGACCACCAAGATCTTCCAGATCTGGATCATGCCCACCGAGTTTGGAGCCGCACCCTCCTGGGGTGCCAAGCCCTTCCCGAAAGGTGAGCGCGCCGGCAGCTTCGTGACCCTGGCCAGCGGCATAGACGAAGGCGGCGACGCCCTGCACATCCGCGCCAACGCCCGGCTGGTGGCCGCCACGCTGACCGCTGGGCAGACTGCGGAATACCGCTTGGAGAACGGCCGCAAGGCCTACCTGGTGGCCGCCAAGGGTCGCTACGAGGTCAACGGCGTAGCCGCCGAAGCCCGCGACGGCTTAGCCGTACGTGATGTCGAGGTGCTGAGCTTTACCGCCAGCGAAGACACCGAGATCGTGCTGGTGGATGTCGCCTGATCCAGGCCGTAACGAAAACGCCCCCGGAGTCCTGCTCCGGGGGCGTTTTTCATCGCCTGCGTGACAGGCGCCCGCTCCTCGTGAGAGCGAACTCATCCGCGATCAACCCGTCACCGCGACGCCGGGTCGACCCCGATCCGGGGCGTCAACCTCATCAGGCCGGGTACCCGGTGATCTCGCGGATCTTCTTGTACAGCGGCTTCAGCTGCCGGTACATGCGCTGGTACACACCCTGATAGAGCCGCTCGTAGATGCGTTGCGCTTGCGGGTCCGGGTGGAATACCTGGCCGACGCGGGTCATGGCGCGTATCGCCGTGGGGAAGTCCGGGTGCAGCCCCAGGCCGACCGCGCAGTCGATGGCGGCGCCCAGCCCCGAGGTTTCGTAGACGTGCGGCCGCTCCGCCGGCAGGCCGAAGATATCGGCCGTCAGCTGCATGGCCGCATCGCTTTGCGAACCGCCACCGGAGACGCGCAAGCGCCTGATCGGCGTGCCCGAGCGCTTCTCGATGCGCTCCTTGCCCTGGCGCAGCGCGTAGGCCAGTCCTTCGAGGATGGCGCGGTAGATGTGCGCGCGGGTGTGCACGTCGCCGAAGCCGATGATCGAGCCCTTGGCTTCAAGCCCAGGCTCGCGGATGCCCGGCGTCCAGTAGGGCTGCAACATCAGGCCCATGGAGCCCGGCGGCACGCTGTTGACCAGTTCGTCGAACAGCGCCTCGGGCTCGACGCCCAGCTCCTTGGCCCGCTGCATCTCGCGCAGGCCGAACTCCTGCTTGAACCAGCTGACCATCCAGAAGCCGCGGTAGATCATCACCTCGGTATTGAAGTGATCGGGGATCGCCGCCGGATAGGGCGGGATCAGCGGGATGGTTTCCAGGTAGCTGCGACGGGTGGTGTTGATGGTCGCCGTGGTGCCGTAGGAGAGGCAGGCCGTGTCCGGCTCCACCCCGCCCGAGCCCATCACCTCGCAGGCCTTGTCGGCGCCGGCGGCGATCAGCGGCAGGCCCTCGGGGATGCCGGTCAGGCGGCTGGCCTCGGCGCTGATGCTGCCCAGGCGCTCGCCCGGCTTGAACAGGTCCGGCAGCTGCTCGCGGCGCACCGGCATCGCCTGCCATTTCCAGTCCTTGGGCGAGGCCCAGTCCAGGCGCTTGTAGTCGAACGGTAGGTAGGCCACCTGGCAGGCCACCGAATCGACGAAGCGCCCGCACAGGCGGTGGGTGAGGAAGCCCGACAGCAGCAGCACCTTGTGGGTGCGCTGCCAGATGTCCGGCTGGTGCTGCGACACCCAGTTCACTTCGGCCTGGGCACGGAAGTAATCCACCGTGCCTTCGATGCGCAGCAGGCGGAACAGCCAGCCCCAGGGGCCCTTGATGCGCCCTTCGACCTCGGCGCGGCGCTGGTCCAGCCAGATGATCGCCGGGCGCAGCGGTTCGCCCTGCTCGTCGACGTTGATCACCGTGCCGCGCTGGGTGGTGACGGAGACGCCACGGATCAGGCTGCGGTCGATGTCCACCGATTCCCACAGCAAACGGCAGGCTTCGGCGAGGTTCGACCAGTAGTACTCCGCATCCTGCTCGGCCCAGCCGGGCTGCTTGGAGTAGTAGGCCTCCAGCGGCACCTTGCCCTTGCCCACCAGGTTGCCTTCCAAGTCGAACAGCAGCGCACGGACGCTCTGGGTGCCGTTGTCTATCGCCAGCAGGTAGCTCTTCTCGCTCACGGTGGATTCCTTGTTCTTATTCTGCGGGCAGGCTGTAGCTGCGCTGCCAGAGCGCAGCATAGGCCCGTTCCTCGTCTTCCCAACGCCCATCGCTCCAGCCCAGGCGGGCCTGGCACAGCGTGCGGATGCGCGGCATCAGCGTCGCACCGCCACCGGGCAACAACAGGCCCAGGCGGGTGCGCCGCAGCAGCAGGTCGTCCAGGTGCAGCACCAGCTCGCCTTCCGCCGCCCAGGCCAATTCCGCCCAGAGGGTATCGGTGGCGCCGACGCGCTCGCTGCCCAGCTCATCGATCAAACGCGCGACAGCGACCAGTTCCGGGCCATGCCGCCCCGCCAGGCGCCGCTGCGCCAAGGGGCCCAGGCCAGGCAGGCTCACCAACGGCGCCGGCTTGAATACCGCGGCACCGAGATCATCCACCGTGCGGCCGTTGAAACCGGCGCATGCGCGCAGCACCTCCAGCGCCAGCAGGCGGAAGGTGGTCAGCTTGCCGCCGGCCAGGGTCACGCAGCCGGGCTCGGTCCACAGCGCATGCTCGCGCTTCTCGTCGGAGGGTTTCAGCGACGCCTCGCCGTCGCTCACCACCGGGCGTACGCCGGCCCAGGTGGAGAGCACGTCCGCACGCCCGATGGCGGCAGCGGGGAACTGCTCGCGGCAGGCAGCCAGCAGGTAGTCCACCTCCTCGGCGCTGATGCGGGCATCCAGGTCCAGCTCGTCGCGGTGGTCGAGGTCGGTGGTGCCGACCACGGTCGCGCCTTCCCAGGGGAAGACGAACACCGGGCGGCCATCGGCCGGGTGCATGAAACTGATGGCGTGGGCCAGCGGCAGGCGCCAGCCCGGTAGTAAAAGGTGGCTGCCGCGCAGGGGGCGGATGTGCTCGCTGCCCTCGCGGCGACGCAGGCGATCGGCCCAGGCACCGGTGGCCTGGGCCACGGCGCGGGTACGCAGGGTGTAGCGCTGGCCGCTCTCGATGTCTTCCGCCACCAGGCCGACCACCTGGCCCTGCTCGCGGGTCAGCTCCACCACGCGCAGGCCATTGAGCGCCTCGCCGCCATCGCGGCGGGCCTCGGCCAGCACGCGCATCACCAGGCGTGCATCGTCGGTGACTGCATCGAAGAACTGGGTACCGCCCTGCA
Source organism: Pseudomonas sp. PDM13 (assembly GCF_025685765.1). NCBI lineage: Bacteria > Pseudomonadati > Pseudomonadota > Gammaproteobacteria > Pseudomonadales > Pseudomonadaceae > Pseudomonas > Pseudomonas sp. PDM13. Next base: position 51,839 of record NZ_JAOTQU010000022.1, read on the forward strand.
GCTTCGCCTCGTCCAGCCCCGGGGTGAGGAAGCGCAGCTGCTGCAATGAGTGATAGAGGTGGTTGCGCTTGCCGGCCAGGGCGTCGTAGACCGCCAGCAGGCTGCCGAACACGCGGGGGCCGGGGAAGCCACCACGGTGGGGCATGACGAAGCTCAGCGGGTCTACCAGCCCTGGCGCCTCGGCCAGCAGGCGCTGGCGTTCGCGCACCGAGTCACGGGTCAGGCCGAACTGGCCCTTGGCGATATAGCGCAAGCCGCCGTGGACCATCTTCGAGGAGCGGCTGGAGGTGCCCCAGGCGAAGTCGCGCTGCTCCAGCAGCAGGCACTTCCAGCCACGCCGGGCCGCCTCGCGAAGGATGCCGGCGCCGGTGATGCCGCCGCCGACGACGATCAGGTCCCAGTCCCGCGCCGCCAGCTCCGACAGCGCGCGCTCGCGCCAGGCCGCGTTCCAGGGCTGCATGGTCAATCCTGGATCAGCACGCCGGGGGCCAGGCGGCCCTCGGGGTCGAAGTGCCCGGCCAGTGCCTTGAGCACCGCCATGCCGCGCTCGCCTTTCTCCACCGGCAGCCAGGGCGCGTGGTCACGGCCGACGCCGTGCTGGTGGCTGATGGTGCCGCGGTTGTGCGCGATCACCTCGCTGGCCGCGCGCTTCAGGCGGCTCCAGCGCTGCAGGGCCTGCTCGTAGCTGGCGCCCGGACGGAACACGTAGGTGGTGTAGATGCTGGAGCCCTCGCCGTAGACGTGGGACAGGTGGGTGAAGACGTGAACGCGCTCGCCCTCCTCCGCCAGGCCCTCGCGCAGGCTGGCCTCCACCTTGTTCAGCAGGTTGTCGACGTTGATCCAGTCGGTGGCGGTTTCCAGGGTGTCGACCACGTAGCCGGCATCCCACAAGCCATGGCGCAGGTAGGGGAAGCGGAAGCGGTTCTCTGCCCACTTCTTGCCCAGCAAGGTGCCGGTAAACACGCCACCGAAGCCCTTCAGCAGCTTCTTCGCCTGGCGCAGCGATACGGCGTTCTGCTGGCGGTTACCGGTGACGCCGAAGGTCAGCATGCATTTGCCGGTGCGCGCACCGCGGAAGGCCAGGTACTTCTCCAGCAGGGCGATCTGCTCGGGGTGGCCGGCCAGGGCCAGTTGGGTCTCGGTCTCGATGGCGTTGGACAGGCGCAGCATCGACAGCGGCACCCGCGCCTGGGCCAACGCACGGATGCCCGCCAGGGCCTGCTCCCAGCTGGGCAGGAACACGGCGTAGAAGCTTTCCTGGTCGGCTAGGCGGGTGACCCGCACGCGCACTTCGGAAATCACCCCGAAGCGGCCTTCGGAGCCCAGCACCACTTCGCGCAGGTCCGGCCCCGCGGCCGAGGCCGGGAAGGTCGGCAGCTCCAGCGGGCCGTCGAAGGTTTCCAGGGTGCCGCCGGCGAACAGCTGCTCGATGCGGCCATAGCGCAGGGATTGCTGGCCGCTGGAACGGCTGGCGACCCAGCCGCCGATGGTCGAGAGCTCCCAGGACTGCGGGAAGTGGCCGAGGGTGTAGCCCTTGGCACGCAGCTGGCTTTCCACCTGCGGCCCATTGGCACCGGGGCCGAAGGTGGCGATCAGGCTTTGCTCGTCCAGGTCCAGCAGGCGGCTCATGCGTTCGAGGGACAGGGTCAGCACCGGCCGCTCGCCGGCCTGCGGGTTGATGTGGCCAGCCACCGAGGTGCCGCCGCCGTAGGGGATGAGCACGATGTCGTGGGTCCGGGCCCAGGCCATCAGCTGGCGGATGTCCTCGGCGGTTTCCGGGTAGGCGACGCCGTCGGGGAACACCTCGAAACGGCCTTCGCGCATGGCCAGCCAGTCCGGCAGGCTCTGGCCACGGGCGTGGCGCACGCGCTCCTCGGCGTCCTGGCTGACCAGCACATGGGGCGGCAGGCGCGAGGCCGGCACCTGCGCCAGCACCTGCGCGAGGGTGGCGTCGTCCAGGCGTTGCCCGGCACCGACGCGCTGGGCCAGAAAATCCGTGCCATTGGCCGGCAGTTCCACCACGGTCGACTCTTCACCCCAGCCGTTCCAGCGTCGCATGCCCTTCTCCTTGTTCGAGTTGTTTCGGAGGCTTTCAATGGGTGCCTATACTAGCCAGCCGCGCAAGGGCGTCACTGTCGGATCGGGACAGTGGCTATCGCCAATCAAGACATTCAGAACAAGAAGAAACCATGGATTCCCTCGGCTATACCTCCGTCCCCGCCCTGCTCAAGTACCTGCGCCATGCCGAGCACCTCGGCCTGGACGTGGCCGCTGCGCTCGACGCTGCCGGCATCCGCGCCGAGGAGTTGGCCGACAACGGCAAGCGCATGCCCAGCGAAGCCCATGAACGCCTGCTGCAGCACCTGATGGCGGTCTCCGACGACCCCTTGTTCGGCCTGCATTCCGCGCGCTTCGTGCAGCCGGGCTCGTGGAGCGTGCTCGGCTACATCACCATGAACTGCGCCACCCTGGGCGAGGCCATGAGCCGCATCGTCCCCTACGAAAAACTGGTGGGCGACATGGGCACCAGCCGCATGGAGGCCGCAGGCGACCACATCCGCCTGATCTGGAACTGCCGCCACGAAGCCCCGGAGATCCGCCGCCACATGGTGGAGAACGTGCTCGCCTCCTGGCTGCTCTACGCCCGCTGGATCGCCGACATGGAGCGCTCGCCCCGCGAGGTCTGGTTCGAACACACCCAGCCCGCCGGCACCCGCCTGGAGGATTACGAAGAAGTCTTCGGCTGTCCGATCCGCTTCGACCAGGCCTGCAACGCCCTGCTGGTGCCCATGGAGTACCTCGGCGTGCCCCTGCGCCAGGCCGACGCCAACCTGCTGCGCACCCTCGAGGAACATGCCCTGGCGCTGATGGCCGGGCTGGACCAGGACGAACCCCTGCCGCAACGGGTGAAGAACGCCCTGCGCCTGCTGCTCAAGGACGGCCTGCCACGCAAGGAACGGGTCGCGGAGAAATTCCACATGACGGTGCGCACCCTGCAGCGCCACCTGCAGCAGGCCGGCACCAGCTACCAGCAGATCCTCGACGAACTGCGCCAGGAACTGGCCGAGCACTACCTGCTGCGCAGCGACCTGGCCATCCAGGACATCGCCAGCTACCTCGGCTTCACCGAGTCACGCTCCTTCCACCGCAGCTTCAAGACCTGGACCGGGCAGACTCCGGGGGAGTACCGCGAGGCCAAGCGGCAGGGCTAAGCCGCATCCGACATGTTCACCGGTCAGTGTGTAGGGCGGGTGAAACCCGCGAGGGGTGTAGAGCTGAGCTGTCGGGTTGTACCCGCCCTACGTTCGATGCCTGCCGCAACGCAAGACAACACACCTCTCCTGACGTAGCCCGGGCTTCAGCCCGGGTACTCGCCTGCAACCCGGGCCGAAGTCCGGGTTGCAGGGTTCAGGCGTGCAATTCGCTCAGCGGGATGAAGCGCAAGCTGTCGCCTTCGGCCAGGGTGGTGCCTTCCAGCACTTCCACCAGGCCTTCGGCCCACGCGGCGCTGCGCAGCACGCCGGAGCTCTGGTTGCGATAGATCACCGCGCGGCCGTTTTCGAGGCGGGCGCGCAGGTATTCGCGGCGGTTGCCCGGCTTGCTCCAGGTGAAGCCGGCCGGCACCGGGAAGCCCAGGGGCACGACCTTGTCCACGCCGAGGCGGCGCAGCAGGTAGGGCCGGGTGAGCAGGCCGAAGGTCACCAGGGTGGAGGCCGGGTTGCCCGGCAGGCCGATCACCGGCACCCCCTGGAAGTGGCCAAAGGTCAGCGGCTTGCCCGGCTTGATCGCCAGTTTCCACAACGCCAGTTCGCCGGCCTCGCGCAGGGCCAGGCCGAGGAAGTCCGCCTCACCGACGGAGACGCCACCAGTGGAGAGGATCAGGTCGACGCCGGTCAGCTCGCCCAGGGCCTTGCGGGTCAGTTCCAGGTCGTCGGCGAGGATGCCGCCATCCACCACCTCGCAACCCAGGCGGCGCAGCCAGGCGATCAGCAGGGTGCGGTTGCTGTTGTAGATCTGCCCCGGGCCAAGCGGCTGGCCCGGGGCAACCAGTTCATCACCGGTGGAGAGCACCGCCACGCGAGGCCGGCGGCGCACCTGCAGGCGTGCGGCGCCGAGGGTGGCGGCCAGGCCCATTTCGATGGGGCCCAGCAGGGTGCCGGCATCCAGCACGGTTTCGCCGCTGCGGGTTTCCTGGCCTTTGGGGCGCACGTTCTGCCTGGCACTCATGGGCTCGATGAAGCGCACGCGGCCGTCGTCCAGCACCTCGGCGTTTTCCTGCATCTCCACCGTGTCCGCGCCTTCGGGCAGCGGCGCGCCGGTGAAGATGCGTGCACAGGTGCCCGGCTGCAGCGGGCCGGGGGCGCTGCCCGCCTGGATGCGCTGGCTGACCACCAGCGGCTCGCCGTTCCAGTCGGCCAGGCGCAGGGCGTAGCCATCCATCGCACTGTTGTCCCAGGGCGGCAGGTCGAGGCCGGCCACCAGGGGTTCAGCCAGCACGCGGCCGTCGGCATCGGCCAGGGCGACCTCTTCCTGCTCGCGGATGGCGGCCTCCCCGGCCAGCTTCAGCAGCCGGGCCAGGGCGTCCTCCACCGGCATCAGGCCGGGGTTGTCGCAGCAGCTCACCCGCGGCTCTCGCAGGCGTCGGCGCGGGTCAGGTGCGGCACGAAGTTGCAGGGGCGATGACGGTTGTCCAACTGCTCGGCGAGGATGCCGTCCCAGGCGGTGCGGCAGGCGTTGGTGGAGCCCGGCAGGCTGCACACCAGGGTGCCGTTGGAAAGGCCGGCCAGGGCGCGGGACTGCATGGTGGAGGTGCCGATGTCGGCCACGGAAATCTGCCGGAAGTACTCGCCGAAGCCGTCTACCTGCTTGTCCAGCAGGCAGGCGATGGCCTCGGGGGTGCTGTCGCGGCCGGTGAAGCCGGTGCCACCGGTGATCAGCACCACCTGCACCGCGTCCTCGGCGATCCAGGTCGCCACCTGGGCGCGGATCTTGTAGAGGTCGTCCTTCAGCAGCACGCGGGCCGCGAGCCTGTGCCCGGCAGCAGTGAGGCGATCGACGAAGAGCTGGCCGGAGGTGTCGGTCTCCAGGCTGCGGGTGTCACTGACGGTGAGAACGGCGATGTTCAGGGGCACGAATACCGCCTCGGCCTTGTGGTTCATGGCAGGCTTCCAGTTGTAGGACAGAATGGCCGGTGTTATATCACAGCGCCGCCCCCTCCCGAGAGCCCGCCCATGCCCGGCAACGCCCCCCTCCCCTGCTCCGTGCTGCTGCTCGCCGGCGGCCGCGGCCAGCGCCTGGGCGGCCGTGACAAGGGCCTGGTGGAATGGCGCGGCCAGCCGCTGATCGCCTGGCTGCATGCCGCCACCCGCGCGCGCACCAATGACCTGATCATTTCCTGCAACCGCAACGCCGAGCGCTACGCGCAATGGGCGGACCAACTGGTGACGGACGACAGCCCCGACTACCCGGGGCCCCTGGCCGGCATCCGAGCCGGGCTGGCCGCCGCGCGCCACGACCACCTGCTGGTGCTGCCCTGCGACGCGCCGCTGGTGGACGCCCCCCTGCTCGACGCGCTGCTGCGCGAAGCCGGTGAGCGGCCGGTGATGCTGCACCAGGGCGGTTACTGGGAGCCGCTGTTCAGCGTGCTGCCACGCGCCCTTTTGCCGCAGATCGAACAGGCCTGGCAGGCCGGTGAGCGCAGCCCGCAACGCATCCTCCGCACCCTCGACCCGATCGCCGTGGAATGCCCGGTGGGCGACCCGCGCCTGGCCAACCTGAATACGCCGGATCTGCTGGAGAACCCACGCGGATCGGGATGAAATCCAGCGGGCCTCCGGAACTTTGCCGGCTGGTTTTCCGTCAGAGCCCGAGAACCTCCCGTTCATTCATCAAGGAGATGGAAGATGAACCAGCGGATCATTCCCGCATTCGTACTCGCGCTCGGCCTGGTCACCCTGGCCGGCTGCTCGTCCCCCACCGTGATCACCCTGAACGACGGCCGCGAGATCCAGGCCGTGGACAAGCCCGATTACGACGATGACTCCGGCTTCTACGAGTTCGAGCAACTCGATGGCAAGCGCGCCAAGGTCAACAAGGACCAGGTCCGCACCATCAAGGAACTCTGAGCCTTATCCGGCGACCTTCCCGGTCGCCTGAACAAGCCCGTCGCGGGGTCACCCGAGGCGGGCTTCGTTTTGTCCGGCCCCTGCAATAGGGCAACGCCCCCGGACGCCGCGGCAGCCCTGCCCCGGTAAAAAAATTTCAGCTAACCCCTTGTCGACCAAAAAGTTTTCTGTAGAATGCGCGCTCATTCCACGGAGCGTAGCGCAGCTTGGTAGCGCGTCTCGTTCGGGACGAGAAGGTCGCTGGTTCGAATCCAGTCGCTCCGACCATATCCCGAAAAAACCCGCCTTATAGGCGGGTTTTTTATTGCCTGCGAAAAAGCCTGCCCCCCTTTCCTTTCTTCCACCGCCCTCTCCCTTCCGCCCAAAAAGAAGCCCGATGCGGGTGCATCGGGCTTCGTCGTGTTGGGCCTCGCTACGCTCGGCGCCAATCTACCTGTGCGCATTGCCTCAGTGGGCGTTGGCCGCCGCACCGGGCTTGGCGCCGAAGGGTGGCTTGGCCAGCCAGATGAGCAGGATCAACCCCATGCAGACCCAGCCGATCATCGTGAAGTAGTCGATGGTCGACATCATGTACGCCTGCCCGGTGACGATGTGGTCCAGGGACGCGGCGTTCTGCTGGCTCATGCCGCCCATCTGCTCCAGGGCCTCGCGGGTGCCGGGCTCGTAGGCGCTGATGTGTTCGGTGAGGTAGGCGTGGTGCTGGTCGGCGCGGCGTATCCAGATCCAGGTGGTGAGCGAGGCCGCGAAGCTGCCGCCCAGGGTCCGCAGGAAGGTGGCCAGGCCGGAGCCGTCGGCGATCTCGTTCTGCGGCAGGTCCGAGAGCAGGATGCTGAGGATCGGCATGAAGAACAGCGCCACGCCGAAGCCCATGAACAGCTGCACCAGGGCGATGTGAAGGTAGTCCACCTCGGTGGTGAAGGAAGCCCGCATGAAGCAGCTGGCGCCGATGGCGAAGAACGCCAGGCTGGCCAGTACGCGCAGGTCGAAATTCTGCGCGTAACGCCCCACGAAGGGCGACATGATCACCGGCAGCAGGCCGATGGGCGCCGCCGCCAGGCCGGCCCAGGTCGCGGTGTAGCCGAGCTGGGTCTGCAACCACTGCGGCAACAGCAGGTTGATGCCGAAGAAGGCCGCGTAGCCGCCCACCAGCGCCACGGTGCCGGCGGTGAAGTTGCGGTGGCGGAACAGCCGCAGGTTGACGATGGGGTGGCGGTCGGTGAACTCCCAGATGATGAACACCGCCAGGGCGATGACCGCGATCACCGTGCCACCGATGATGAAGTTCGATTCGAACCAGTCCAGGTCGTTGCCCTTGTCGAGCACGATCTGCAACGCACCGACGCCGATCACCAGGGTCGCCAGGCCCATCCAGTCCATGGGCTCGCGCTTGAGCGTCACCGGCCGCTTGCGCAGCTGCTGGTAGACCACGAAAGCGGCGAACAGGCCGATTGGCAGGTTGATGAAGAAGATCCACGGCCAGCTGAAGTCGTCGGTGATCCAGCCGCCGAGGATGGGCCCGGCAATGGGCGCCACCACCGTGACCATCGCCAGCAACGCCAGGGCCATGCCCCGCTTCGCCGGTGGGTAGATCGACAGCAGCAGGGTCTGGGTGATGGGGTACAGCGGCCCGGCGACGAAACCCTGGAGGGCGCGGAAGCCCACCAGGCTGTTCATCGACTGGGCCACGCCGCAGAGGAAGGACGCCAGCATGAAGAGCAGCGTGGCGCCGATGAACAGGCGCACCTCGCCTACCCGCCGGCTCATCCAGCCGGTCAGCGGCAGGGCGATGGCGTTGCTCACCGCGAAGGAGGTGATCACCCAGGTGCCCTGCTCCGAACTCACCCCCAGGTTGCCGGCGATGGTCGGCAGGGCGACGTTGGCGATGGTGGTGTCGAGCACCTGCATGAAGGTCGCCAGCGACAGGCCGATGGTGGCCAGCACCAGGTTCGGCGGGGTGAAGCTGGCTGCTGCGTTATCGCTCATGGTCGCCGTCTCAGCGCTGCGCGGTCTTGTGGGTGGCGTCCGGGCCGTTGGCGTGGATCAGCTGCTCGATCAACTGGTCGGCTTCCGCCAACTGGCGCTGGTAGACGTCGGTGGCGAACAGCGGCTTCTTCGGTGCCTGCTGGGCCAGGGACGGGCCGCTCTGGTCATGCAGGTCGACCTTGACGCTCATCGACAGGCCGATGCGCAGCGGGTGCTCCTTGAGCTGCTCCGGGTTGATGCGGACGCGCACCGGCACGCGCTGGACGATCTTGATCCAGTTGCCGGTGGCGTTCTGCGCCGGCAGCAGGGAGAAGGCGCTGCCGGTACCGACGCCGAGGCTGTCCACGGTGCCGCTGTACTTCACGTCGCCGCCATAGAGGTCGGACTCGATCTCCACCGGCTGGCCGATGCGCATGTTCTTCAGCTGGGTTTCCTTGAAGTTGGCGTCGATCCACACCTGGTCCAGGGGGATGACCGCCATCAGCGCGGTGCCGGGCTGCACGCGCTGGCCGAGCTGCACGGTGCGCTTGGCGACATAACCGGTGACCGGTGCCACCAGGGTGGCGCGGGCGTCTTCCAGGTAGGCCTGGCGCAGGGTCGCGGCGGCAGCCTTCACATCCGGGTGGGAGGCGATCACGGTGTCGTCCACCAGCGCACGGCTGCTGTTGAGCTGCTGCTCGGAGCTGGTCAGGGAGCTCTGCGCGGAGTCCAGGGCGTCACGGGCGTGGGCCAGTTCCTCCTGGGAGATCGCACCGTCCTTGGCCAGGTTGCGACGGCGGGCGAAGTCGGCACGGGCCTTCTCCAGGGCGACCTTCTTCGCCGCCACCTCGGCCTTGTAGCCGTCCACGCTGTTGTACAGGCCGCGCACCTGGCGCACGGTGCGCGCCAGGTTGGCTTCGGCCTGCTGCAGGCCGATCTCGGCATCGCTGGGGTCGAAGCGCACCAGCACCTGGCCTTCGTGCACCAGGTCGCCGTCATCGGCGCCGATGCTGGTCACGGTGCCCACGGTCTGCGGGGTGATCTGCACCACGTTGCCACCGATGTAGGCGTCGTCGGTGTGCTCGCTCCAGCGGCCGAAGAGCTGCTCCCAGGCGAAGCTGAGGGCGGCGAGGATGAGGATCACGGCAAGCAGGATCAGCAGCATCCGCTTGCGCTTGGGGTTGCCTTGGACGGCGGTTTCCGAAGTCTGGGTGGTCATGGTCTGTGCCTCGTTCATTCAGCGGCGGCCGGGCGGGCGCCCTGGGCGAGCGGAATCTGTTCGGGTTGGAAGCCACCGCCGAGGGCCTGCACCAGGCGCACGGAGGTGTCGATCTGCTGGACGTCCAGGCTGGCCAGCTGGCGTTCGGTGACCAGCAGCTGCTGCTCGACGCTGAGGGCGTCCAGGTAGTTGCCGATGCCTTCGCCGTAGCGACGCATGGCGAGGTCGTAGTTGGATTTGGCGATGTCACGGGCCTGGCGCTGCACCTCGATCTGCTGCGCCAGGGAGCGCAGCTGGCTGAGGTCGTCGCTGACCTCGCCGAGGGCGCCCACCAGGGTCTTGTTGTACTGGGCCACTGCCAGGTCGTAGTCGGCATCCACGCCGGCCAGGTTGGCGCGCAGGCGGCCACCATCGAACACCGGCAGGGAGATGGCCGGCGCCACCTGGTAGAAGCGGCTATCGCCCTGGAACAGGTCGCCGCTGCTGAGGGCGGCGAGGCCGACCATGGCACTGAGGTTGAGGTTGGGATAGAAGCCGGTCTTGGCCGACTCGATGCCCTTGCTCGCCGCTTCGACGCGCCAGCGCGCGGCGATCACGTCGGGACGGCGGCCGAGCAGTTCGGCCGGCAGGTTCGACGGCAGCGCCAGGGCGGTGGGCTGCAGCACCACGGGGCGCTGGATGCGCTGGCCACGGTCGGGGCCCTGCCCCAGCAACACGGCGAGGGTGATGCGATCGCTGTCGATCTGCTGCTCGGCGGCCAGCAGTTGCTGGCGCGCGGCGGCTTGCTGGGCCTCGCTCTGTTGCAGTTGCACCTTGCTGTCCAGGCCAGCGGCCAGGCGCTGCTTGCTGAGGCTGTAGAGGTGTTCGGAGCGCTTCAGCTCTTCTTCCGCCAGGTCACGGGCGACGAAGGCATAGGCGAGCTGGCTGTAGGCGCGGGCGACGCTGGCGGACAGGTTCAGGCGCGCGGCCTGCTGGTCCACCTCGGCGGCGCGGGCCTGGCCGAGCGCGGCTTCCCAGGCGGCACGCTTGCCACCCCAGAGGTCGAGGTCGTAGCTGAAGCCGAGAGACAGGTACTTCACCGCGGCATAGCTGCCGCCGATGGGCGCGGGCACCACGCTTTCGGGGGCGCGGGCGCCGGAGTAGCTGGCGCTGGCATTGACGCTGGGCATGCGCGCGGCGTCCTGGGCCTGGGCTTCGGCCAGGGCCTTGCGGGTGCGGGCGGTGGCCACCTGCAGGTCCGGCGAGCCAGCCAGGGCTTCCTCCACCATGGCATCGAGCTGGGCATCGCCCAGTTGCTTCCACCAGTCCTGGCGCGGCCAGGCGGCGGCGCTCAACGGCGTACCCGCGAGGCTGCGCCCGGCCTCCAGGGCGGCGGCATCCAGGACCTTGCCCTCGGGCTCCAGGCCGCTGGAGCTGGCGCAGGCGGCCAGTGCCAGGGCGGCACCGAGCACCAGGGCGCTACGCCCCAGGCGGGCCGTGCGGCTGTGTTCATTCATGGTCGGTGGCTCCGATCGGCGCGCACGGGTCGCGCCCTTGCAGGATCTTGCCCAACAGGCCCACCAGGGTTCGGAGTTCCTCGGTGGTCAGCGGGCTGGTGAGTTCGTTCATGGCGTCGGCGACGATCTCCGGCATCTGCCGGCTGATGCGCAGGCCGTCCTCGCTGAGGGCCAGGCGCACGCTGCGGCGGTCCTCCGGGCAGGGCTTGCGCAACAGCAGGCCCTTCTTCTCCAGGCGGTCGAGCATGCGGGTCATGGAGCCGCTGTCCACCGAGAGCTCGCGACACAGGTCGGCCGGGGTATTGGCGCGGTCCATGTAGATGAACATCAGCACCTTGAACTGCGCGGAGGTGATGTCCAGGGGCGCCAGGTAGCGATCGAGCAGGCGGTCCTTGAGCAGCGCGGAGCGCCCGATGTACTGACCGACCGAGCCGGTGAACGGGTAGTCGGCGGGGCTGTAGTGCTTCATTGGCTAATATCTGCCTAGGCAGTAACTGACTGGGCAATCATACGAGCGGAGAAACATTTGGCAAGGTATTCACTGTTGCTTTAAATCGACAATCCGTTCGCGAAAGGGGGATTGATCGGCGCAAAGGCAGCCGCCACGGGCTGCCGTGACGTGCAGAGAGAAGGTACGAAGAGGGGAAGCGGCCGACCGGCGGTCAGCGTTCGAGGAAGGCGGCGACCTTGGCGGCGTCGAAGGGCCAGTCCAGTTCGGCACCGGTGTCGCAGCGACGCAGCACGGGAATGCGCAGGGCGTAATCGTCCATCCACGCTTCGTGGTCGGCGATGTCCATCAGCTCGACCATCAACCCATGTTCGACGAAGGGCATGAGCACGCCCTCCGCCACTTCACAGAGATGGCAACCCAGGGTGCCGAACAGGCTGCATTCGGGGAGCATCGCCACGCGCCTCGCCAATCAGGAAAGGCGCGAATTCTAGCACGCCTCACACCTTGGCCGAGTCGTCCTTGGCGGCGGCCGGCAGCAGGTTCTGCAGCCCGTCCAGCAGCTTGCTGTTGAACGCCTGGGCCTTGTCCAGCTGGTTGTCGCTGAGGCGGTCGTTGAGCGAGAAGCCGCCGTTGAGCAGGTCCTGCAAGGTGCCTTTCGGATCGTCGGAGAGCTTGGCGGCGTTTCTCAGCGCTTCCAGCATGCCCTTGGCGTAATCCTGCAGCGAGGTATTCACAGCGCTGGCCTGCTGCCCGCCTTCCTGGGCCACGGAGCCGTAGGTGCTGGTGGCCTTGACCGTGGTCTGGGTGAGGTTGAGCGACATGGAGGCCAGTTGGTCGCCGTTCATGTTCAGGGCCAGCGCGCGATCGAAGGCGCCGTTGAGGTCACCGGAGTAGAACTTGCTGGAGACATCCTGCACCTGGTCGAGCAGGTCGCTGAGCGCCGCCCTCTCCTCGTCGTTGAGGTCGCCATCCACCTGCACCTTCCAGCCGCCGATCTGCATGCTGCCGGACTCGGAAGTGGTGCCCGAGGTGCTCTTGCCATCCTTGTCGGCGCTCGTCGAGGAAGTCTTCGACCAGTCGGCCGAGGCCTGGGCGATGGAGATCTTCACCTTGTCGCCTTCCTTGGTGGTCACCTCCATGTCGAAGGTCGAGGAACGCGCGGAGAAGCTCTGGGTGGAACCGCTTACGCTGGTGCTGCCGGAGGTGCCGGTGCTCGGCGTATTGCCGTCCAGGCCCAGGGAGCTGGCCAGCTTGTCGAAGCCGTCCTGAATCTTGCCGAAGGTGTCTTCGATGTCGCTGGCGATCTTGCCGCCCAACACACCCAGCCCCTGGAGAATCTTCTTCGCCTCGGCGAAGCCCTTCTCCACGCCTTCACGGGCCTGATCGAGCATCTTCTGCAGCTTCTCGGGGTCGGCGCCATTGGCCGCCTCGGACTTGATGCGCCCACCGACGAAGTCGAGGATGCGCCCGGCCACCTTGTCGGGCGTGTAGTCGTCCTGGGTCTTGCCGGCCAGGGTGCCGGGCTCGACCCCCAGGCGCTGGGCGACACGGTTGGCCAACACGTTCTGCGCATTGGTGGCGTTACGGGTCGCGCTGTCGATCTTGCTCAGATAACTCGGGCGCGTGGTTGCGGAAGCCAGGGAGTCGAGGGTCTTCATAGTGGCGGTCCCGGAGAATCGGATGTACACCGATTTGACGGCAGCCCCGGGGAAACCTTGAGAACGAATCCGTTCGCAGCCGATGGACGGCAGTGACCGATATTGACGTCAGACGTTCGTCGCGTCCGACGTGGCGACACCTGCCGCGCTCAACAGCACCGCAGCAGCGGCCTTGGCCTCCTGCGCCTGGTCTGCCGGGCCCTGCACATGGGCCATGGTGATCGCCCCCTCCATCAGGTATTGCAGCTGCCGTGCCAGGCGCTCGGGCTCGGCGACACCCAGGCGCTCGAGGGCGCTGCGGAAATGCAGCTGGGCATTGGCCTTGTGCAGGGCGGCAACGCGGTGGATCGGGTGCTCGCGGTCATGGAACTCGGCGGCGGCGTTGACGAAGGCACAACCGAAGAACTCCTTGCCATGCAGCAACTGGTGCAGGCCATCGAAGACGGCAAGGATCGCCGCCTTCGGCGCCAGGTTCTCCAGCGCCCAGGCCATCATCTGGCGACTGGGTTCCAGGCGCTGGCGCAGGGCCGCCTCGATCAGCTCGTCCTTGGACTTGAAGTGCTTGTACAGCGTCATCTTCGCCACGCCGGACTCGGCGAGGATGCGATCGATGCCGGTGGCGTGGAAACCATCGCGGTAGAACAGCGCGATGGCGGTGTCGATCAACTGATCGCGTTTGCTCGAAGCCATGTGGAACCTCCTGACCGGCGCATTATGCGCATCCGCTCGCACCGGCTCAAACCCGCACCGCAGCTGCCTTCCTGCAGCGCGATACGGTTGGCGCTTGAAATATACAGACTTGTCTGTCTAATATCCAGCCGCATAACCACCACAGGGATCACCGCCATGCAGCTCCACGACTTCCCCCTCTCCGGCAACTGCTACAAGGTGCGCCTGTTCCTCGGCCTGATCGGCCAGCGCGCCGAGATCGTCACGGTCAACCTGCCCGCCGGCGAACAGAAGCAACCGGCATTCCTCGCCATCAACCCACGGGGCCAGGTTCCGCTGCTGGTGGACCAAGGCAACAGCCTGGCCGACTCACAGGCCATCCTCGTCTACCTGGCGCGCCGTTATGCGCCGCAGTGGCTGCCAGACGACGCCCTGCAGCAGGGTCGCATCGCCAGCTGGCTGAGCTACGCCGCCAATGAGTTGCACCACGGCCCGGCCGCCGCGCGGGTGATGAAGCTGTTCGGCCGGCCCGGCGACCTCGACGCCACCCAGGCCAAGGCACGCCAGGTGCTGGCGATGGTGGAGCTGCAACTGGGCCGGCACCACTGGCTGGCCGAAGGCGAGGCGCCCAGCGTCGCCGATGTCGCCAACTACCCCTACCTGGCGATGGCCGGGGAAGGCGGGCTCGACCTCACCCCCTACCCACACATCCGCCAATGGTGCGATCGCATCCGCGCCCTGCCCGGCTACGTCGACCTGCCGCACCTCTGAACCTCTCCGCCATCGCAAGGAAGCCGCACATGCGCCTGCTCCCCCTCCTCCTCGCCAGCCTGCTGCTGGCCGCCAGCCCCTTCGCCAGCGCCCAGGGCCTGCGCTTCGCCCTGGTGAAGACCTCCCACGCCGAAACCCTCGACGCCTTCACCATGGAGGGCGGCCAGTGGACGCAGACCGTCGCGGTCAACCACGTCGCCGTGCTTATCCAGCACCACGCCGCGACCCTGCTGCTGGACACCGGGCTCGGCCGCCAGGTGGATGCCCAGTTCCAGGGCGACATGCCCTGGTGGGACAAACCGCTGTTCAAGTACGAGACCGTCACCCCCGCGCGGGACCAGCTGGACCGTGACGGCATCCGCGTCGACCGCATCCTCCTCACCCACGCCCACTGGGACCACGCCTCGGGCCTGGCCGACTTCCCCGAGGTACCGGTCTGGGCACCCTGGGCGGAAATCGAGTTCAGCCACATCGCCGTGCCGCCGGCGGTGCTGCCCAGCCAGTTCGCCCACAAGATCCTCTGGCAGCCCTTCGACTTCCAGCCCGAGCCGTACATGGGCTTCGACGAAAGCCTCGACCTGTTCGGCGATGGCAGCCTGGTGCTGGTACCGCTCACCGGGCACACGCCGGGCTCGGTGGGCCTGTTCCTCACCCTCGACGACGGCCGGCGCTTCTTCTTCACCGGCGACGCCAGCTGGCGCCTGGAAGGCTTCACCGGGCCCCACGAGAAGTTCTGGGTCAGCCGGCGGATGGTGGACAACGATCGCGAAGGCACCCTCGCGCAACTGCAACGGGTGCACGACCTGCTGCTGGCCGAGCCGAACCTCACCGTGGTGCCGGCCCACGACGCCGCCGTGCAGGACCGCCTCGGCTACTACCCGCAGTGGGTGCAGTGAGGCCGACCAATGTCTAAATGACGATTCTGTTACCGAATGCTTAATTCCACTCGTTGCAACGGGGCGGCCCAACCGCCCCGAAACCCCAACGAGGAGACAATAACAATGAGCAAGACCTCGCTCGCGCACGCCATCGCCCTGGCAGCGCTCAGCACCGGCCTCACCCTGCCCGGCCTCGCCCAGGCCGAATTCCTGAAAGACAGCAAGGCCAGCGTCGAGCTGCGCAACTTCTACTTCAACCGTGACTTCCGCCAGGACGGCGCCGCCCAGTCCAAGGCCGAGGAGTGGGCCCAGGGCTTCCTGCTGCGCTACGAATCCGGCTTCACCGAAGGCACCATCGGCGTTGGCGTCGACGCCATCGGCGCGCTCGGCATCAAGCTCGACTCCAGCCCCGACCGCACCGGCACCGGCCTGCTCAAGCGCGACCGTGAAGCGCCCAACCGCGCCCAGGACGAATACGGCGAAGTGGGCCTGACCGCCAAGCTGCGCGCCTCCAAGAGCGTGCTCAAGGTCGGCACCCTGCTGCCCAAGCTGCCCACCGTGCAGTACAACGACTCTCGCCTGCTGCCGCAGACCTTCCAGGGCGGCCACATCAACTCGATGGAAATCGACGGCCTGACCCTCGACGCCGGCCAGCTCAAGCAGGTCAACCAGCGCGACTCCTCGGACTACGAGGACATGACCATCACCAACAGCCGCGTGGCTTCCACCGGTGCCGGCGGCGCCCGTGGCATCACCTTCCGCGGCGGCCAGACCAGCGACGAATTCAACTTCGCCGGCGCCACCTACAAGTGGAACGACAGCCTCTCAACCGGCTACAACTACGGCAACCTGGACGAGTTCTACAAGCAGCACATCTTCACCGTGCTGCACACCCTGCCGCTGGGTGACAAGCAATCGCTGAAGAGCGACATCCGCTACGCCCGCTCCACCGACGAAGGCAACAGCAACGTCGACAACAAGGCCTTCGGCGCCATGTTCACCTATGCCCTGGGCGGCCACGCCTTCGGCCTCGGCTACCAGAGCATGAGTGGCGACACCGGCTACGCCTACATCAACGGCACCGACCCTTACCTGGTCAACTACGTGCAGATCGGCGACTTCGCCGCCAAGGACGAAAAATCCTGGCAGGCGCGCTACGACTACAACTTCGCCTCCATCGGCATCCCCGGCCTGACCTTCATGACCCGCTACCTGTCCGGCGACAACGTCGACCTGGGTGCCGGTCGCCCCGAGGGCAAGGAATGGGAACGCAACACCGACATCGCCTACGTCTTCCAGGACGGCCCGCTGAAGAACCTCGGCGTGAAATGGCGCAACGCGACCGTGCGCTCCACCAACTTCGGCAGCGACATCGACGAGAACCGCCTGATCGTCAGCTACGTGGTACCGCTCTGGTAGTGGTCCAAGCGCCAACGAGAAAGCCCGCCAATCGGCGGGCTTCTTCGTTCAATGGGAGTGTGTCGGGCTTGGCCCGATCAATCCTGGCTGGTCGCGCCGATCTTGTGGATCGACAGGTCCGCGCCGTAGTACTCCTGCTCCTGGGACAGGCGGATGCCGAGGGTCTTCTTCAGCAGGCCGTAGACCAGGAAGCCACCCACCAGCGCTACCAGCACGCCGAGGCCGGTGCCGATCAGCTGGCTCACCAGGCTGACGCCACCCAGGCCACCGAGGGCCTCCTGGCCGAAGATGCCGCAGGCGATGCCACCCCACACGCCGCACAGGCCGTGCAGCGGCCACACGCCCAGCACGTCGTCCACCTTCCACTTCACCTGGGTCGCGGTGAAGGCCCAGACGAACAGGCCGCCCGCGATGGCGCCGGTCACCAGCGCGCCCACCGGGTGCATCAGGTCGGAGCCGGCACAGATCGCCACCAGCCCGGCCAGCGGGCCGTTGTGCAGGAAGCCGGGGTCATTGCGGCCCACCAGCAGCGCGGCGACCGTGCCGCCGACCATCGCCATCAGCGAGTTGACCGCCACCAGGCCGCTGACGCCTTGCAGGGTCTGGGCGCTCATCACGTTGAAGCCGAACCAGCCGACGATGAGGATCCACGAGCCCAGCGCCAGGAAGGGGATGTTCGACGGTGCGAAGGCCACCAGGCGGCCATCACGATAGCGGCCGTCACGACGCCCCAGCAGCAGCACCGCGCCAAAGGCCAGCCAGCCGCCCACGGCGTGCACCACCACGGAGCCGGCGAAGTCATGGAAGCTGGCGCCGAAGCTCGCCTTCAGCCAGTCCTGCAGGCCGAAGTTGCCGTTCCAGATCAGCCCCTCGAAGAAGGGATAGACGAAGGCCACGATCAGCGCGGTGGCGCACAACTGCGGGCCGAACTTGGCGCGCTCGGCGATGCCGCCGGAGATGATCGCCGGGATGGCGGCGGCGAAGGTCAGCAGGAAGAAGAACTTCACCAGCGCATAGCCATGGTCGGCCGCCAGCTCGCTGGCCGGCTGCAGGAAGGTCACGCCGTAGGCCACCCAGTAGCCGATGAAGAAATAGGCCAGGGTGGAGATGGCGAAGTCCGAAAGAATCTTCGACAGCGCGTTGACCTGGTTCTTCTGGCGCACGGTGCCCACTTCGAGGAAGGCGAAGCCGGCGTGCATGGCGAGCACCATCACGGCGCCCATCAGGATGAACAGGGTGTTGGAGCCGTGGATCAGGGTTTGCACGGCACTGTTGAGGTTTTCCATTGGCAGGAAGGCTCCGGCAGATAAAAAGCACCAATACGGGTCAAATCGCGCCGGACACGCACCACCCTGAAGCCACCACGCCCTCGAACGGGTCGGAGCCTGGGGCCATAACGGGGCGAAGCGGTGGAGACGGCAGTTTGAGTTCTCAGGCTTTCTCTTTGTTTTTCATTGGCTTGCCAGCAGTCGACAGCCTTGTCGGAGCCTCATTGAACGCCCGATAACGGGGCGCTCCGGCACGCTGGCGCACCAGGGCGTTGCAAGCGCCATACCAGCGCCCGGGGGCAAATATCGGCGGAACCTAACCCAAGCGCGGGGACTCACAACAACCAAGCCCCTCCAAGGAGATTCACGCCATGCCCCGCAAGTCCGCTAGCCGCGCCCAAGACGACCTGCTGACCGAATTCCAGGCCCTCGTCGGTGACACCGAGAAACTGCTGCAACACACCGCCAGCCTGGCCGGCGACCAGGCCGAGGAGCTGCGCCTGCAGATCCACGAATCCCTCAAGCGCGCCCGCGAGACCCTGCAACTGACCGAAGAGAAGATCGTCGACAAGGGCAAGGCCGCCGTCGCCGCCACTGAGGACTACGTGCAGGAACACCCCTGGCAGACCATCGGCCTTTCCGCCGGCATCGGCTTCCTCCTCGGTCTGCTCGCGTCGCGCCGCTGACCATGGAGCCGGGAATGGAATCTGGCCCACAGGGTACGGGCCAAGGCCCCTCGCCGCGGCGCCTGGGCGCCGCCTTCCTCGGCCTGTTGCACAGCCATGTCGAGCTGTTCGGCATCGAACTGCAGGAGCAGAAGGCCAACACCCTGCGCCTGCTGCTGTTCGCCGGCCTGTCGCTGATCTTCGCCCTGCTCCTGCTGGTGGCGCTGTCGGTCCTGCTGCTGGTGCTGTTCTGGGACACTGCACGGATCGAAACCGTCAGCGGCCTGTGCGTCTTCTATTTCCTGCTCACCGGCTACTGCGCCTGGCGCCTGAAACAGGCCGTGGACGATGAGTCCTCCCCCTTCTCCGCCACGCTCGAAGAGCTGGCCCAGGACCGCGAGCGCCTGATGCCATGAGCCTGCCCGAAACGCACCGCACCACCTCCCGCCGCGAACTGCGCAAGGCGCTGGTGCGCCTGCGCCTGGAGATGCACCGCCAGGAGATCCGCCACGAAACCCTGGTCCTCACCCAGCCCCTGCGCCGCGCCAAGGGCATCGCCAGCAGTTGGCAGCAGCAACTGGGCGGCATGCCCCACGCACCGCTTTGGGGCATTGCCGGGGTCGCCGCACTGGGCTTCTTCGCCGCCCGTAGTGGCAATCTGATTCGACTGATCCGCCTGGGCAGCACGCTGATGCCCTTGCTGGGCGCCGCCTTGCGCCGCCCCTCCGCGAAGCCGCCCTCCCCTCCCAAGGTCTGATCGTCCGACAAGCTGGCCACATTCTTGCTATGCAAGGGAGCCGGTAGAAACCGGCTCCCTTCGCGTCGTCTCGGCGAGCGCGTGCATTTCGGGCCAGCCCTAAGGAGTCACCGTGATAGACGGGCAACCGCTTGCCTGCTTCCAGCCGTTCATCGACACCGCGACAGGACGCATCGCCGGGGTCGAAGCCCTGGGACGCCTGCGCCAGGATGACGGCCGGCTCCTCTCGGTCGGCCCGCTGTTCGCCGACTCCAAGGTGCCGCCTGCGGCCCTGCGCCGCCTCGATCGGGAAATCCGCGAGGACGCCCTCAAGCGCTTGCACGAGGCACCGGCGGACTGGTTCCTCAGTATCAATATCTCGCCCCGCTGGATCAGCCGCCTGCGCCCGGGCCAGGCCCTGCCCAGCCTCAAGCAGCTGGAACGCAACGGCGTGGCACCCGAGCGCATCGTCTTCGAGATCACCGAACTGGGCGGCGCCAGCCAGCGCCTGCCGGACGTGGTCGCTCGCTACCGCCAGGCCGGCGCACGCATCGCCATCGATGACTTCGGTGCCGGCTACTCCCAGCTCGACCGGGTGCTGGCCCTGCAACCGGACATCCTCAAGCTCGACATGCAGCTGTTCCAGGCCGCTGCCCGGGGCGGCCCCAGCGGCGAGGTGGTCAAGGCCCTGGCGCAGATGGCCGAGAAGACCGGTTGCTGGATCATCGCCGAGGGCGTGGAAACCGAGGCCGAACTGGACTTCGCCCTGGAGTGCGGCGCCCGCTACGTGCAGGGCTACCTGTTCGCCAAGCCGGAGCTGGAATTCTTCTCTGCCGACGCCTTCGTCGAACGCTTCGCCCAGCTGCGTGACCAGTACGTGCAGCGCAAGCTGGCCGAACGCGCGCGACTGATGACCATGCGCCAGCAACTGACCCAGCTGATGAACCAGCTGCGCAGCTGGGCCGAAGGCAACGCACGGCTCGAGGCCCTGCCCTCCCCCGAGCTTTACCCCTGGCTGCTGCGCATCTACCAATGCGACCGCAATGGCACCCAGCTCACCCCGAACCTGGAATGGCACGGCCAGCAATGGCGTGAAGACGCCCGCTACCAGGGCCACAACTGGTCCTGGCGGCCGTACTTCTATCACCTGCTCGCTGAGGGCTGGGAAGAACGCCGGCTGACCCTCTCCAGCACCTACCGCGATGCCACCACCAACCAGTACTGCCTGACCGCCGGCCAGTTCATCGACAACGGCGACCGCCTGCTGCTGGTGGACATCGACGCTGCCGGGCTCTGACGGACGGCGCCTGCGGGAACTCGCGCATTCGCCCTTGGTCCCCTTGCGGTGCCCCGCGTTAATCCGGAAGCTAGCCCCCTTCAGCCACTGAAGGCGAGGACTGGCGTTGGACTGGCAGACACTGCTCACCCGTGAACGGCTCGGCAAACCGGTGCACAGCACCGAGGAACTGGGCCGCAGTTCGTTTCACAAGGACCATGACCGCATCATCTTTTCCGGCGCATTCCGCCGCCTGGGGCGCAAGACCCAGGTCCACCCGGTCTCCAGCAACGACCACATCCACACCCGCCTGACCCACTCCCTGGAAGTCGGCTGCGTCGGTCGCTCCCTGGGTATGCGCGTGGGTGAAGTGCTGCGTGACGAGATGCCGGACTGGTGCGACCCGGCCGACCTCGGCGTGATCGTGCAATCGGCCTGCCTGGCCCACGACATCGGCAACCCGCCGTTCGGCCACTCCGGCGAGGACGCCATCCGCCACTGGTTCCAGCAGGCCTGCGCACGCGGCTGGCTGGACGCCATGAGCGACACCGAGCGCGCCGACTTCCTCAGCTTCGAGGGCAATGCCCAGGGCTTTCGTGTGCTCACCCAGCTGGAATACCACCAGTTCGATGGCGGTACGCGGCTGACCTACGCCACCCTCGGCACCTATCTCAAGTACCCCTGGACGGCGCGCCACGCCGAAGCCCTCGGCTACAAGAAACACAAGTTCGGCTGCTACCAGAGCGAGCTGCCGCTGCTGGAGCAGATCGCCCAGAAGCTCGGCCTGCCGCAACTAGAGGAACAGCGCTGGGCGCGCCATCCGCTGGTCTACCTGATGGAGGCGGCCGACGACATCTGCTACGCCTTGATCGACCTGGAAGACGGCCTCGAAATGGAGCTGCTCGACTACGAGGAGGTGGAGGCCGTGCTGCTCGGCCTGGTGGGCGACGACCTGCCGGAAACCTACCGCCAGCTGGGCCCGCGCGATTCGCGGCGGCGCAAGCTGGCGATCCTCCGCGGCAAGGCCATCGAACACCTGACCAACGCGGCCGCCCATGCCTTCGTCGACCAGCAGGGTGCGTTGCTCAGCGGCACCCTGCAGGGCGACCTGGTGGAACACATGCACGGCCCGGCCAAGCACTGCGTGCTGCGTGCCAAGGCCATCGCCCGCGAGCGCATCTTCCAGGACAAGCGCAAGACGCTCCATGAAATCGGCGCCTACACCACCCTGGAGATCCTGCTCAACGCGTTCTGTGGGGCGGCGCTGGAACAGCATGGCGGGCGCACGCCCTCGTTCAAGAACCGGCGCATCCTCGACCTGCTCGGCAACAACGCCCCGGACCCGAGCTGGCCGCTGTACCGCTCATTCCTGCGGGTGATCGATTTCATCGCCGGGATGACCGACAGCTACGCCACGGAAATGGCCCGCGAAATGACCGGACGCTCCAGTCCCGTCTAGGGTTACCAGGCCACCTGCATGAGGTGGCCGCAGCAAGGAGTCACGACAGATGCGCAAGGCGCTCAGACAAAGCCTGCACTGGCACACCGGCCCTCCCGCCTGGGGCCCGGCCGCCATCGCGGGCCTGGGGTGCGGCCTGCCGCTGATGCTCGGTCTGTTCACCGCCCATACCGGTTTTCTCTGGGCCGCCACCGGTGCCTTCCAGGCCGCCCTGGCCAACCCCATGCACCGTTTCGGCATGCTGCGCATGCTGCTGCTCACCCTGCTCGGTGCCCTCAGCGCGGGCGTCGGCTTCTGGGCCGCCAGCCATCCCCTGCTCAGCCTCGCCAGCTTCGCTCTCTGGGGTTTCCTCCTGGCGCTGCTGCAACGCTATGGCACCGAGCTGGGCAAGCTCGGCGTGGGCCTGGCGGTGTGCCTCTGCCTCGGCCAGGGCCAGGCTGGCAGCGGCAGCCTCAACAACGGCCTGGCCGTGGGCGCGCTGTTCGCCATCGGCGGCCTGTGGGTGATGCTGCTGGCGTTCTTCCTGCGCGGCATGCACGGCCTGCGCCTGTGGCCCCTGCTGCCGCGCATGGGCGGCTTCATCCGCGTGCTGCGCCGCCATGCCGCGCGCCTGCCGAGGCGGCTGTGGTGGATCCACGCCCTGGCCTGCACCCTGGCCATCGCCCTCGCCGGCCTCGCCGCCAACCTCACCGGCATGCCGCGCGGCTATTGGCTGACGCTGACGGTGGTCACCACCCTGCAGATGGAGCTCGACAGCAGCCTGGTGCGCAGCATCCAGCGCGGCCTCGGCACCCTCATCGGCGCGCTGCTGCTGATTCTCTTCGGCCACTGGCTGCAGAGCCCGACACTGCTGGTGGCCTGCATGCTGCCGCTGATCGTGCTCAGCCGCGCCTTCATCGCCCAGCACTACGGCCTGTTCGTGGTGCAGACCACCGTCTGCTTCGTGCTGCTTTCCGAAAGCCTCGCCCGTGACTGGCACCTGCCCGAGGTGCGCCTCTACAACAGCCTGCTGGGCTGCGCCCTGGCGTTGCTCATGGCCTACGCGGCCCACCGGGCGCGCCTGCGCTGGGGCGAGCGCAAGGTCGCAGAGCAGGCTCCCGCCGACACCGCGCCCCACGCGCCGCAGCCCACTGCGGAATAGCCCCCGAGGCTGCATCGGGCAGACGCCAGCGTGCGCCCTCGGAAGCGGGCACTGGCCAGGAAGGGGCAGGAGAAGGGACAGCAAAGGAAGGATCGATGGCAGCGCACCGCTGCGGATGCGCTGCCATCGAGCGACTCACACCAGGTCGTTGCGGTTGGCGAACTCCACCAGTTCGATCAGCGAGCGCGCGTTGAGCTTGAGCAGCAACCGCGACTTGTAGGTGCTCACCGTCTTGTTGCTGATGAACATCTCGTCGGCGATCTGCTTGTTGGTCAATCCATTGGCCAGGTACTTCATCACCACCAGCTCGCGGTCCGAAAGGCGCTCGATCAGCTCGGTGTCACTGGGCACCCCGACCTGGCGCTTGCCACTGCGTATCACCTCGCTGGGGAAGTAGCTGTAGCCCGACAGCACGGCACGCACCGAGGCGGTCAGCTCGCCCAGGTCCCCGCCCTTGCAGACGAAGCCCGCAGCCCCCGCCTGCATGCAACGGGATGCGTAATGGCTGGGGTTCTGCCCGGTCAGCACCAGCACCCGCAACGGCAGGTCGAGGGAGCTGATGCGGGCGATCACATCGAGCCCGCCGAGCTTGGGAATGCCGATGTCGAGGATCACCAGGTCGGGGAGGTGCTCACGGGACAGGGCAATGGCATCGACGCCGTTGTCGGTCTCGCCGATCACCTGGTAGCCCTCACGCGTCAGCAGCAAGCGAACGGCCAGGCGAATGACGGGATGGTCGTCCACGATCAGGACCTTGCCCGGGGATTGGGCGCCCGTGCGAAGGAATGAGTCCACGTCTACGAGTTTGCTCACCTTTGCGTCTCCATCTGCAGTGATACGAAACTGCCAAGATAGAGGCGCCATCAAGCCTGTCGAGCGCCCTCGGGGCCACTGCTGAAGCTTCAGGACAGGGCTTTCAAGATCTTGGGACTACGCCTACGCCGGCCTCACGAAAACGACAGGGAACCAGCCCGAAGAGCGCCCGTCGGAGTGGATCAGCGCCTGCCGGCGGCCCGCTCTTCGGAGCCTTCGCACAACGCCCGACGCCCATCGTGGGATCAAGGCGATTCCTCGCCTCGCATCGTCTTCAACCCAGGCAATCAGAACGGCAGGGCGGAGCCGCGTTATTTCTCGCCCCGGGCACGCAGTTGCACAGGTGCTCATCTATGCTCCATCCGGGTCTTTTCCAAGACAGGGATTCAAGGAGTTCGGGCAATGCCGTACAAGCCGGTCGAACGTCGTTTTCCTCTGCATGTGCATATCAGCCTGCTGTTCACGCTCCTGCTGCTGCTGACCGGCGTCGTGCTCGGCGTCTTCAATTACCGACAGACGAGCCAGATCATCCTGTCCAGCAGCGACACGCTGTTCGAACGCATCAGCCAGGACGTGGCGATCGACCTGGAGCACACCTACCAGCCCATCTATCACCTGCTCAACCTGCTCGCCCTCGACCCCGGCACCCAACTCGACGACGGCTACCGCCGCCAGGAAAAACTCCTGCGCAGCTTCGCCCAGGCGCTGCGCGACAACCCCAAGCTCGCCTCCCTTTACCTGGGCTTCGACGACGGCGACTTCTTCATGGTCCGGCCGTTGCGCACCCCGGAGCTCAAGCAGCGCTTCGACGCTCCGGCGGGCGCCGCCTACCAGGTCTGGAGCATCGAGCGCGACAACCTCGCCCGCGCCCGCTCCGAGTCGCTGTATTTCGATGAAGAACTCAAGCTGATCAGCCGGCGCCAGGAACTCAACGAACGCTACGACCCGCGCAACCGCCCCTGGTATTCACGCGCCCTGGAACAGGGCCGGCACATCACCACCCAGCCCTACGTGTTCTTCTCCACCGGCGCGGTGGGCACCACCCTGGCCCTGCCGGCCGGCAGCGACGCGGTGATCGCCGCCGACCTGACCCTCAACGACCTCTCCGCCACCCTGGCGCAGCACCGGGTCACCCCCTCCACCCAGGTGCTGCTGTTCGCGCCCGACGGCAGTGTCGTGGCCTATCCGGACAGTTCCCGGCTCATCGTACGGGTCGACGACAAGCCCCAGCTGGCCCGCGCACGTGATCTCGACCCGGCCATCGCCGCGCTGCTCGACCTCGGCCTCTCCGGTGACCAGCGCTCGACCCTGGAGCTGGCCAAGCGGCGCTGGGTGGTGTCGCAGAACCACCTGCAATCCGGCGGCCCGGACGGGCTTTACCTGGCCCTGCTGGCGCCCGAGGACGAACTGCTGGCGGACGCCTACCGCATCCGCTGGCAAGGTGCCGTGCTCACCCTGTGCATCCTGCTGTTGTGCATCCCCATCGGCTGGCTGTTGTCGCGGGTCCTGGTCAAGCCGCTGAAGGCCCTGGTGGCCGAGGCCGAGGCGATCCGCAGCTTCAATTTCGAAGCACCGGCCATGGGCCGCTCGCCAGTGCTGGAAGTGGACCAGTTGGCCGTGGCCATGGCACGGATGAAGGACACCCTGGCCAGCTTCCTGGAGATCACCGCCAGCCTCTCCGCCGAGAACCGCTTCGATGCCCTGCTGCGCCGCGTACTGGAAGAAACGGTGACCATCAGCGAAGCCTCGGGCGGCTTCATCTACCTGCTGGACGGCGCCAGCGGGCGCCTGGAACCCAACGGCCTGTTCCTCGGCAAGAAGGGCGAGCACGACCTCGAAAACCACGGCCTGCGCAGCCATGCCCTCAACGACGACGACCTGCCCGACTGGCTGCGCCTGCCGGCCAGCGGCGGCCCGAGCCAGCTGCGCACCTTCGGCTACGACCAGGCCGACGGCTTCCGCCAGGTGCTGCAAAGCCTGGAAAGCCCCCGCGTGCACCTGGTCAGCACCGGCCTGCACAACCGCCAGGGCGACACGGTCGGGGTGCTGGTACTGCTGCACCGCGACACCGGCGACGGCACTGAACTGGCCATGCTCAAGCCCGAGCGCATCGCCTTCGTCGAGGCGATTTCCGGTGTCGCCGCGCTGTGCATCGAAAGCCAGCGCCTGTTGGAGAAACAGAAGCAGCTGCTCGACGCCTTCATCCAGCTCATCGCCGGCGCCATCGACGCCAAGAGCCCCTACACCGGTGGCCACTGCCAGCGCGTGCCGGAAATCACCCTGGCCCTGGCCCGCGCCGCGGCCGCCAGCGACGAGCCGCCGTTCCACGCCTACAACCCCAGCGACGAAGACTGGGAAGCCCTGCACATCGCCGCCTGGCTGCACGATTGCGGCAAGGTCACCACACCCGAGTACGTGGTGGACAAAGCCACCAAGCTGGAAACCCTCTACGACCGCATCCACGAAGTGCGCATGCGTTTCGAGGTGCTCAAGCGCGATGCCTGGATCCGCTACTGGCAGGCCGTCGCCCAGGGCGCCGACGAGCCCGGGCAGGCACAGCTGCGCGACGAGCTGCTGGCAGCCCTGGACGAGGAGTTCGCCTTCATCGCCCGCAGCAACCTGGGTGGCGAGTTCATGGCCGAGGAAGACCAGCAGCGCCTGCAACGCATCGCCTCGCGCACCTGGAGCCGCACCCTGGACGACCGCCTCGGCGTGTCCTGGGAAGAGGCGCAACGCATGGCCCGCACCCCGCCCCGCCCGCTACCGGCAGAAGAACCCCTGCTGGCCGACCGCGCCGAGCACCTGCTGGAGCGCCCGGAAGGCGAGCGCATGACGGCCGACAACCCCTGGGGGTTCAAGCTCGAGGTACCGACCCACAAGTTCAACCGCGGCGAGTTGCACAACCTCTCCATCGCCCGCGGCACGCTGACGGCCGAGGAGCGCTACATCATCAACCACCACATCGTGCAGACCATCCTCATGCTCAACCGCCTGCCCTTCCCGCCGCACCTGAAGGATGTGGCGGAAATCGCCGGCGGGCACCACGAGAAGATGGACGGCAGCGGCTACCCGAAACGCCTCTCCCGCGAGCAGATGAGCCTGCCCGCACGGATGATGGCCATCGCCGACATCTTCGAGGCACTCACCGCGGTGGATCGCCCCTACAAGAAGGGCAAGACGCTGTCCGAGGCGCTGGGGATCATGGTCGGCATGTGCAAGGGCGCGCACATCGACCCGGAGCTGTTCGGCCTGTTCATCCGCTCCGGCGTATACCGCGACTACGCCGAGCGCTTCCTGCGGCCGGAGCAGATCGATGCGGTGGACGAAGGATCGATCCTCGAGCGGGCGGGACTGGCCGGGTAACCCACGGTATCTCGCATCACCGGGAGACAAATCGCAGGCATGAAAAAGGGGCGCATGGTGCGCCCCTTTTCATTACCGCCGGGATCACTGGTTGATCGGGTTTTCCGGGTACCAGACATCCACCAGCGGGCTCAGGGTGAAGCTGGCCAGCTCGCTGCGGCCCTTGAGCCAGGCTTCCAGCTTGCTGCGCTGCTCTTCGTTGACCGAGCCGCGCTTGGACAGGCAGACGAAACCGTAGTCATCGCCACCGACGTAGCCCAGGCCATTGCCCTGGATGGCATCGTCGATGAACTGATCGAGGAAGCTTTCCAGCTCCGCTTCGGCCAGCCCGTCCTTGTAGGTCAGGCTCAGCTCGCAACCCAGCTCCTGGAATTCATCGACGCAAAGCTTTTTTCGCAGGCGGCGGGAACGGTTAGTAGCCATCAGGCAATCCTCTTCATATGTTCAAGCGCGGCACTCTAGCAGTTTCCCCGCCGGCTTGCCCGCCCGCGTGGCGGAACGGCACAACGAAGCCCGCCGCAGAGCGTGCGAGCGGTCAGCGGCACGAGCGCCCAGGAAACGCTTGCGGCATAATGCGCGCAATTTCCCGAACACGTCGTGGGAACCTGCCATGCAGATTTGCGTTACTCGCCCTCGTGCGGAGGGCATTCGTTGATGTTCAAGTCCATTCGTATCCTCGCCCTCACCGGCCTCATTCTCCCCTTCGCCCAACCGGCCTTCGCCGTTCAGGTCAACGCCAACGTCCCGGCCAAGGTCCAGCAGGCGCTGAAGAAGAACAAGATCCCGCAGAACTCCCTGTCGCTGGTGACCCTGCCCCTGACCGGCCCCGGCGCGCAGACCATCTTCAACGCCGATGTGTCGGTGAACCCGGCTTCCACCATGAAGCTGATCACCACCTACGCTGCCCTCGAGCTGCTCGGCCCCACCTACCAGTGGAAGACCGAGTTCTTCACCGATGGCACCGTCAAGGACGGCGTGCTCCACGGCAACCTCTACCTCAAGGGTGGCGGTGACCCGAAGCTGAACATGGAAAAGCTCTGGCTGCTGATGCGTGACCTGCGCGCCAATGGCGTGCTGAAGATCACCGGCGACCTGGTGCTCGACCGCAGCCGCTTCGTGCACCCGCAACTGCCGGCCTTCAATGACGACGGCGGCGACGAGAACAAGCCCTTCCTGGTCGGCCCGGATTCCCTGCTGGTCAACCTCAAGGCCTTGCGCTTCATCGCCCGCGCCGACGGCGGCCGCGCCAGCATCGCCGCCGAGCCGCCCATCGAAAGCATCCGCATCGACAACCAGGTGAAAGTGACCAAGGCCGCGCCCTGCCCTGCCTGGCCCGACGTGCGCTACAACCCGGTGACCCAGTTCGACGGCACCACGGTGATCGCCAGTGGCAGCCTGCCCGAGGGCTGCAGCGCGCAGACCTACCTGTCGCTGCTCGACCACCCGGGCTATGCCGCCGGCGCGGTGCGGGCGATCTGGAAGGAACTGGGCGGCAGCATCCTCGGCAAGGACCGCCTCGCCGGCGTGCCCAAGGATGCCAAGCTGCTGGCGCGGGCGTTCTCCCCGGACCTGGTGGAGATCATTCGCGACATCAACAAGTACAGCAACAACACCATGGCGCAGCAGCTGTTCCTCAGCATCGGCGCGCAGTTCCGCAACGAGGCCGACGGCGACGATGCCAAGGCCGCGCAACGGGTGATCCGCGCCTGGCTGGCGAAGAAGGGCATCACCGCGCCGCACCTGGTGATGGAGAACGGTTCCGGCCTGTCGCGCCAGGAGCGGGTCAGCGCGCGGGAGATGGCGACCATCCTGCATGCCGCCTGGCAGAGCCCCTACGCCGCCGAGTACATCGCGTCCCTGCCGCTGGTGGCGATGGACGGCACCATGCGCAAGCGCCTGCGTCGCACGCCCATGGCCGGCGAGGCGCACATCAAGACCGGCACCCTGAACACGGTGCGCGCCATCGCCGGTTTCAGCCGCGACAGCAACGGCAACACCTGGGCGGTGGTGGCGATCCTCAACGACCAGCGGCCGTGGGGCGCCTCCTCGATCCTCGATCAGGTACTGCTGGACCTCTACAACCAGCCACGCCGCTGATCCCGCGCCGATAACGGGGGCGACGCCGCCCCCCTGTCTCACTCGGCGCAGCGCACCTGGTCGCGACCGCCCTGCTTGGCGGAATAGACCGCCGTATCCACCCGCCGCAGCAGTGCATCGGCGGTTTCGCCGTCACGCCAGCAGGCACAGCCGAAGCTGGCGGTGACGTGACCGACGCCCGCCACCTCATCCCGACGCATGCCCTGCAACAGCGCTTCGGCCAATGATCGCGCCTGCTCCAGATTGGTCTCCGGGCAGAGCACGATGAATTCCTCGCCGCCCAGCCGGCACAGCACATCGATGCGTCGCAGCCGCTGGCCAATGCGCTGGCACAGTTGCTTGAGCACCCGGTCGCCCGCCTCGTGGCCATGCTGGTCGTTCACCAGCTTGAAGTGATCGATATCCAGCATCACCAGCGAGAACGGGCCTTCGCTGCGCAATGCCCTGGCGATCTCCACATCCAGGCGCTCCTGGAAATGGCGACGGTTGAACACGCCGGTCAAGGCATCGGTGATGGACAGCGCCCGCAGCTCCTGCTCCACCAGCTTGTGCCCGGTGACATCGGAGATATAGCCGTGCCACAGCACGCTGCCATCGGCCATGCGCTCGGGCTCCGACTCGCCGCGCAGCCAGCGCAGGCCCTGGCGCGGCAGCAGCACGCGGAAGTCCTCGCGCCAGGTCTGCATGACGGCGGCGGAATGCAGGATGCTGGCGTAGATCCGCTCCAGGTCCTCCGGGTGCAGGCGGGTGAAGGCCTGAGAAGCGTCTTCGTTCACCTGCTCGGGTTCGACCTCGAGGATGTCGCTCACCCCAGCACTGACATAGGGGAAGCGATGCCGGCCATCGGGGTACAGCTGGTACTGGTAGATGGCACCCGGCACCCGCGCGCTGAGCTTCTGCAGCAAGCGGTCGCGATCCTCCAGGGCCTCCTGCACGCGCTTGCGGTCGGTCACGTCGATGGCCACGCCGAGGTAGCCCACCAATTGGTCATGCTGGTCGCGCACGCCGGTGAGAATGAGGTTGCCGGTTAGGTGGCCGCCGTCCTTGCGCACGTAGGTCCACTCGTGTTCGTCGTAGCAATCACCGGCGGTGACCTCGACCACATAGTGGTGGAAGTCGCGGATGGGCCGCGACAGCCGCTTCGACAGGGCTTCGCAGCGCGCCTGGATCTCCGACTCCAGGTGCAGCATGCGCGGGCGCTTGCCGACCATCTCGTCGGCGCTGTAGCCGAGCATGCGTTCGGCACCGACGTTGAATTGCAGGACGAAACCATCGAGGTCGGTGGCGATGATCGAAACCTGGGTGGCCGCGTCCAGCACCCCGCGCAGTTGCCCGTGGGCCAGCGCCAGTTGCAGCTCCGCCGCCTTGCTGGCGCTGATATCGGTCTGGGTGCCGATCATCCGCTGGGGCGAACCATCGGGGTTCCACTCCACCACCTTGCCGCGGTCAAGCACCCACACCCAGGCACCGTCCTTGCGTTGCATGCGGTGCTCGCTCTGGTAGATGGGCGTCTCGCCGCGCAGGTGACGCTGCAGGGCGGCATCCACCGCTGGCGCATCGTCGGGGTGTTGCAGGCGCAGGCACAGTTCGGGCTCGTCGGGCACTTCGTCCACGTCGTAGCCGAGCATGCCCTTCCAGGCACGGGAGTAGTACACCGTGTCGGAGGCGATCTCCCAGTCCCACACGCCGTGGCCGGCGCTATCCAGGGCGAAGGCCCAGCGCTCCTCGCTGAGCTTGAGGTCGAGCTCGCGCTCACGCAGTTCGCGGGTGCGCTCGGCCACCAGGCGCAGGGCGCGCTGGCGCTGGCTGATCAACAGCATCAGGTAGGCCGCCATGAGCAGGGTGATCAGGCCACCGGTGGCGATCACCAGGTGCCAGGCGGAGGAGCGGTTGGCCATGGCGAAGCCTTCGCTGGGGCGCAGCTCCAGGCGGTAGGTACGGTCGGCGAAGGCAAAGGAACGGGTGATCAGCAGGCCCGAGTCATCGTCCTCGGCCTTGCTCAGGTAGAGCGCTTGCGGGTCGTCTTCCTCGGTGACGTCGATCAGGCGCATGGCCAGGCTGCCGAGCACCTCATCGGGGATGCCCTGCTCCATTTCCCGGCGCAGGCTGATCACACCGAGGACGAAGCCGCGTGGCGCGTGCCCCTCGGTCGCGCCCGGGTTGAACACCGGCACCGCCATGAGAATGCCCCGGGCGTCGGCCCCGGGCACACCAATCAGCGTCAGGGCACCGGAGGCGACGGCCTGGCGCCCGGCCCGGGCCTTGTCCAGCAGGGCCGCGCGCTCGGGCTGCGAACTCAGGTCCAACCCCAGGGGCAAGCGCCCGGCGAGTCCGGACACGCTGTAGAACACCGGCAGGTAATGGTCGCGCTCGGGGCTGACCTGGGCGGCGCCGTCCTGGTCCAGGTCATGGAAGCGGAAGCGCTCGAGCCCATCCGCGCGAGCCTCCGCCTCGAAGACGGGGCGCTCGCTGCGGGCCACCCAGGGCACCCAGGAATAGGCCAGGGTATCGTCCAGCAAGGGCTCGACGAAGCCTTGGAATTCGTCGCGGCTGACCGTCTGGGAGTTGAGGAAGAAGCGCTGCAGGGCGTCCAGCTCCTTCAACTGGTCGCCGAGGCGTTCCTGAATGCGGCTGAGGCGTTCGGTGGCGATCTGCGAGAAGCGCTCACGCAGCTGGTTACGCTCGGAGTCGTGCACCAGGCTGGCCAGCAGCAGGGTCAGGCCGAGGCCGCCGGCGATGACCAGCAGGCAGGCCAGCCAGAGCAGGCTGCGGCCGGTCAGGTGTGAGTGCAGGGACGGCTTTCCCAGGGCAAGCGACAGCATGCTTACATCTCGGAGCTAAGTGATGAGGACGGCCCCTGTGATCACAAACTTAGCCAACATACTGGCACTTTGCCTAGACAAAACCCTGCCGCCCCTGCCTCGGCTGACGGACGGCAACGCGGCTCAGCGCGCGGTGAATTTCCAGGCGCGGTGGATCTTCTGGTTGCGGGCGAAATCCGGGTCGATGGTTTCGGCGCTGATCTCGCTCACCTGGTAGCGCTGGTCGAGGCTTTCATCCAGCTGAAACTTGCGGAAGTTGTTGGAGAAGTACAGCACCCCGCCCGGCGCCAGGCGGGCCATGGCCAGGTCCAGCAACTGCACGTGGTCGCGCTGTACGTCGAACACCCCTTCCATGCGCTTGGAGTTGGAGAAGGTCGGCGGGTCGATGAAGATCAGCTCGTATTCGTTGCGGTCCTCGGCCAGCCAGGCCATCACGTCGCCCTGCTCCAGCTTCTGCTTGTCGGAGAAACCGTTGAGGGAGAGGTTGCGCCGCGCCCAGTCCAGGTAGGTGCGCGACAGGTCGACGCTGGTGGTGCTGCGGGCGCCGCCCTTGGCCGCATGCACGCTGGCGGTTGCGGTGTAGCAGAACAGGTTGAGGAAGCGCTTGTCGGCGGCCTCGCGCTGGATGCGCAGGCGCATGGCGCGGTGGTCGAGGAACAGGCCGGTGTCGAGGTAGTCGGTGAGGTTGACCAGCAGCTTCACGCCGCCCTCGCTGACTTCCATGAACTGGCCCTGGGTCGCCTGGCGTTCGTACTGACGGGTGCCGGACTGGCGCTCACGACGCTTGACCACCACACGGGACTGGTCGATGCCCAGTGCCTGGGGAATCGCGGCGAGGGCATCGAGCAGACGGCCCTGGGCCTTCTCCGGGTCGATGGAGCGCGGCGCGGCGTATTCCTGCACGTGCACCCAGTCGCCATAGAGGTCGATGGCGAGGGCGTACTCGGGCATGTCGGCGTCGTACAGGCGGTAGCACTGCACGCCTTCGCGCTTGGCCCACTTGCCCAGCTGCTTGAGGTTCTTCTGCAGGCGGTTGGCGAACATCTGCCCGCCTTCGGAGAGGCGCGCCTGC
Organism: Pseudomonas sp. PDM13; assembly: GCF_025685765.1. Taxonomy (NCBI): domain Bacteria; kingdom Pseudomonadati; phylum Pseudomonadota; class Gammaproteobacteria; order Pseudomonadales; family Pseudomonadaceae; genus Pseudomonas; species Pseudomonas sp. PDM13. Next base: position 85,199 of record NZ_JAOTQU010000022.1, read on the forward strand.
TCCACCACGGGCGCAGCGCCGGCCTGGGGCTCGGCAGCGGCGTCCTGGCGGCGCGAGCCGGTGACGAACTGGTCGGGCAGCACCTTGATCAGCAGCAGCTTGCACGGCAGCGCGCCGTTCCAGAAGGCGTACTGCTTATGGCTGCGCAGGCCCATGCGCTTGCCCAGTTCGGGCGCGCCGGTGAACACCGCCGCTTCCCAGTTCAGGCAGGACTGGCGCAGGCGCTCGCCAAGGTTCTGGTAGAGGTACAGCAGGCTGGCTTCATCACCCAGGCGCTCGCCGTACGGGGGGTTGCTGATGACCAGGCCCTTCTGATTCTGGTCGGGGCGCGGCTCGAAGGTGGCCAGCTCGCCCTGGTAGATCTTCACCCAGTCGGACAGCCCCGCCCGCTCGATGTTATTGCGCCCAGGCTGGATCAGCCGCGGGTCGGCCTCGTAGCCACGGATCCACAGCGGCGGGCGGGCCAGGCCGGCGTCGGCGCGGACCTGGGCCTCTTCATGGAGCTTCTTCCAGATCGCCGGCACATGGCCCTGCCAGTTGGAGAAGCCCCAGCGCTCGCGCTTGAGGTTGGGGGCGATATCAGCGGCCATCATCGCCGCCTCCACCAGGAAGGTGCCGACACCGCACATGGGGTCGGCCAGCGCGCCACCCTCGGCGGCGATACGCGGCCAGCCGGCACGCAGCAGGATGGCGGCGGCAAGGTTTTCCTTCAGCGGCGCGGCGCCCTGCTGCAGGCGGTAGCCGCGCTGGTGCAGGCTGTGACCGGCGAGGTCGAGGGAGAGGATCGCCTCGCCCTTGTCCAGGCGCAGGTGGATGCGCAGGTCCGGGCTGACCTTGTCGATGGACGGGCGCTCGCCACTGGCGGTGCGCAGCTTGTCGACGATGGCGTCCTTGACCTTGAGGGCACCGAAGTGGGTGTTGTCGATGCCCGAACCATGGCCGCTGAACTCCACCGCCAGGCTGCCGGTGGGCGACAGGTGGTCGTGCCAGTCGACGTCGAGCACGCCGTGGTAGAGGTCTTCGGCGTTCTGCACCGGGAAGCGCTTGAGCACCAGCAGCACGCGGTTGGCCAGGCGCGACCAGAGGCACAGGCGGTAGGCGGTTTCCAGGTCGCCCTGGCCACGGATGGCGGCCACCTGCTCGCGCGCCTCGGCGAGGCCCAGCGAGGTGGCCTCTTCCAGCAACAGGCCCTCCAGGCTTTTCGGGCAGGTGAGGAAGAGTTCGAAAACATCCGACATGGTAGTTCCAGTGCCTTGCGGCTGATCAGCGGCACGGATTCATCTCCGTGCGGTCATAAATATGTGACTAAAGGTCGCAGAACGGCCCTTCGTCGGATAGGAAAATTCCCATTCTCATCCGCGCGGGCCCATAGCACCGCGACATCATGGGTTTCTCAAGGCCCCATCCCATCGGGGCTGAGCCTGCTCGCACGCGTGACAGGCTCTTACAGCTTATGGTCCGGAACCCATTCTCGTTACGTCCTTATGACAAAACGATCATTCCAATGCCCCGGAGCAACGGTTAGAACTCAGTTATCCGCCGCCGCAACGGTAGCGGATGGAGGACGGTCACGCCGGCAACCGTTCTTCAGTGGCAGAGCATTCTCTGCCGGGTTCCCGACTTGGGGCCAATGGACATAACAGTCAACAAATGAGGGCTACACCCTATGAGAAGACTTAAGCGTGATCCGATGGAACGAGCATTTCTGCGCGGTTATCAGCACGGCATTCATGGCAAATCCCGCGATCTCTGTCCCTTCACCCATCCCACCACTCGCCAAGCCTGGATAAACGGCTGGCGCGAAGGTCGCGGCGACCATTGGGATGGCTTTACCGGCACTGCCGGCATTCATCGACTCAACGAACTCCACGCTGTCGGCTGACACTGGATCACACCGACTTCACCAAGCACGCCCCATCCGGGCGGCGGGCGCAAGCCCAGGGGCTCCCTAAGGGAGCCCTTTTTTATTGCCCGCGATTCAGGCCTTCGGCAGCGCGGCGATGGCATCCACCGCTTCGCGGATCAGTGCCGGGCCCTTGTAGATGAAGCCCGAATAAATCTGCACCAGGCTCGCCCCGGCGGCGATCTTCTCGGCCGCGTGACGGCCTTCGGTGATCCCGCCCACGGCGATGATCGGCAGGCGCCCGGCCAGCTCACCGGCCAGGACGCGAACGATATGAGTGCTCTTGTCACGCACCGGCGCGCCGGACAGGCCGCCAGCCTCGTCACCGTACTCCAGCCCCTCGACGCCTTCGCGGCCCAGGGTGGTGTTGGTGGCGATCACTGCATCCATGCCCGACTCGACCAGCGCGGCGGCCACCAGCACGGTTTCCTCGTCGCTCATGTCCGGGGCGATCTTGATCGCCAGGGGCACGCGGCGGCCGTGGCGCACGGCGAGGTCTTCCTGGCGCTGGCGCAGGGCTTCGAGCAACTGCTTGAGCGAATCACCGAACTGCAGGCTGCGCAGGCCGGGGGTGTTGGGCGAGCTGACGTTGACCGTCACGTAGCTGGCGTCGGCGTAGACCTTGTCCAGGCAGATCAGGTAGTCGTCCACCGCGCGCTCGACCGGGGTGTCGAAGTTCTTGCCGATATTGATGCCCAGCACGCCCTTGAACTTCGCCGCGCGAACCCGTGCCAGCAGGTGATCGACGCCATGGTTGTTGAAGCCCATGCGGTTGATGATCGCCTCGGCCTCGGGCAGGCGGAACAGGCGCGGCTTGGGGTTGCCCGGCTGCGGCCGCGGCGTCACGGTGCCGATCTCGACGAAACCGAAGCCCAGTTGGGCGAAGCCGTCGATGGCGTCGCCGTTCTTGTCCAGGCCGGCGGCCAGGCCCACGGGATTGGGGAACTCCAGGCCCATCACCTGCACCGGCAAACTGGCCGGCGCCTTGGTCAGCAGGCCGTTGAGGCCCAGGCGGCCACCGGCACCGATCAGGTCGATGGACAGCTCGTGTGAGGTTTCCGGGGACAGTTTGAACAGCAGTTCGCGAGCCAGGGTGTACATGGGCGGGTATCGATCGGCGGGATGGGCCGGCGATTATAGCCGCCAGCCCCGGCTCAGGCGAGGCGGCGTAGCGCCAGCAGCGACCCGCCGGGGTCGAATTCCAGCTCGAATGAACCATGAATGCCATCATGGGTCAGAAAAGGCCGCAAATGATGCGCAGGCAAGCTAACCTTGCGCCCGTCGCGGCTGCGCAACATCACTCGGTTGGCGTGGCCCTGGTAGACCGCAAGAAAGCGCTCGGCACTCAGGGAAATATCCAGCACCAGGCTGGGCATGGAGGCATCCTCTTGGTTGATATGAACACCAGTATCGTTCCGCAGCCCCTGGCGACGCCAGGTTTCAACGCATCGGCGGGCAAAGCCGTGCAGCCTCGCCCGACCTCTGCCACACTGGCACTCGTGACCTGGGAGTCCTAGTCTGGCCATGAGTTCGCAGTCGTCCCCATCCTCTCTTTCCTCACGCCTGGCTGCCCTCGCGCAGCGCCTTGGCCTGGGAGGACGTGCGCCGCGCCTGCTGGAAAGCGCCAGCCAGCTGCGATTGCCCTTCCAGCAATTGCCCCCCCCGCAGGCCGATATCTGGTGGCAGAACGCGCCGCCCCTGCAACGCTTGGTCGACCTCCCGCGCAACGCCCTCTCCGGGCCGGTGCAGGAGGACAAAGCCCAGGCCCACGCGGTGTTGGTCCGGGTGGTGGAAGTGGAGCCGCGCGAGCTCGCCAATTTCGACCTGCGCCTGATCGATGGGTTCTGTGGCAGCGACTGTGTGGCAGCGCCCAGCCCCAGCTTCGAAGCCTTCGCCGCCACGCCCGTCTGCCGCAGCGTGCGCATCATCAGCTACAAGGATTTCGTCAAGGCCATCAGCCTGCCGCTGCCGCGCTTCCTCGCCGGTGAGCGCATCGCCCTGTGCCAGTCCAGCTGGCATGGCAAGCGGGTGTTCTGGAGCGGCACCCATCACCTGGAAGCCTTCGCCAGCGCCATCGCCTATGCGCGCCGGCGCGAGCTGGAAGTGGCCCTGCCGGCCGAACTCACCACCTACCGCCTCAACCCGGCCGGCCTCACCGAGCTGGATACCCACTACCACGTCCTGGCCATGCCGGTGCAGGCCTGGAGCGACCCGGCCTTCATGGGCCTGCTGCTGGACGGCGGCATCCCCTACTCGCGCCTGTCGCTGCTGAAGAACAGCGGCGCCCCCGAGTTCCTCCTGCTGCCCAAGGACCACCCCGAAGCCACCGCCCTGGGCGAAGGCCTGCGCCTGGCCGGCGCCGCCGATGTGGTGCGCTACCTTGCGTCCCTGAGCTGAATTCCACCTGCACAGCAGCGCTTTTGGCGAATGAATTCGCTCTGTCTGCGTTAAGTGCTGGGGGTTTAAAGCAAGCTCTCCCAAGGGTTTCTGCCACCGCCGCAGCATGGGTTTCGCTTCGCTCGCGGAACGCCGCCCGACCCATCCTACGAAAGTCCGTGCGCACCAGGTCGTGATGCGCTGGACGAAGAAAGTTGGAGCAGCCGCCAAACGCCCCTTCCCAGGAGACCGAGCGAATCGTCGTGATCGGGATCCCTAGGGAAACGCCAGGCAAAAAAAGCCCCGCCGAAGCGGGGCTGAGAGCACAAGTTACTTGAGCATAGCGGCTATCAGGGGATGTTCACCCCGGATTGGCCGCTTTGCGCCAGGTCCATCAGCTCGCGGTTGGCCACGGCGTACATGGCGTAGTCGGTACCGGTGGCGGCGCGCAGGTCGGTGAGCATCACCTTCCAGCGTTCCACCAGCGGGCGGTGCTGTTCCAGCCACAGGGCCACGCGTTCGTCCATGTCCGTCGGGGCGTCGTTCATCTGCAGCACCGAGACGGTGATCGCCCGCTGCTGGCCGTCGAGGTCGTCGCGGAAGGCTTCGCGGGCCAGGGCCTGCCAATTGTTCTCCACCGGCAGGCTGGTGATCTGCTGCAGGTACCAGGACAGGTCCAGCGCGCCACCAACGGCGAAGTAGGCGGCGGCCACTTCGGCGGTGTCCTTGCCGGTGACGTCCGAGGCTTCGATGATCGGCAGCAGCGTGTACAGGTGGCTGGTACCCGCGACCACGCGGGCCAGTTCCTCCGGTGCGCCGGCTTCGACATAGGCCTGGTAGCGGGCCAGCCACTGCTCGCGGGCCGGGCCTTCCAGCAGCTCGTCCAGGCGACCGGCCAGCTCGGCCACGCGCGGGCCGAAGTGGCCGACGTCACGGGCGGCGTTCTGGTCTTCGCGACGGCTGCGCAGGAACCAGCGCGTGGCACGGCGACCGAGGCGCATCAGCTCATCCATCAGGGTCAGCTGCAGCTCGGCGGGGACCTTGTAGTCCAGCGCTTCGATCTGCTTCCACCAGTGGGCCAGGCGGAACACATCGCGCACCACCACGTAGGCACCGGCGACGTTGGCCGCGCTCATGCCGGTGGACTCCTTCAGGCGCTGCACGAAGGTGATGCCCATGTGGTTGACCAGGTCGTTGGCGATCTGGGTGCTGATGATTTCGCGCTTCAGGCGATGGCGGCCCATGGAGTCACCGAACTTCTTCGCCAGCAGCGGCGGGAAGGCGGTTTCCATCTCGCGAGCCAGGTAGTCGTCGTCCGGCACCAGGGATTTGAGCAGCGATTCCTTGAGGTCGATCTTGCTGTAGGAGATCAGCACCGACAGCTCCGGGCGGGTCAGGCCCTGGCCGTTGGCGGTGCGCTCGTTGAGTTCCTCGTCGCTGGGCAGGAACTCCAGCGCGCGGTCGAGCTTGCCGGCGGCCTCCAGGGCGGCGATCAGGCGCTTGTACTCGCCGATGCGCTCACGGGCACGACGTTGCGCCAGGGACAGCGCCTGGGTCTGCTTGTAGTTGTTGCCCAGCACCAGGCTGCCCACCGCGTCAGTCATCTCGGCCAGTAGCTTGTTGCGCTGCTTGCCGGTCATGTCGCCGGCCGCAACGATCTCGCCCAGGAGGATCTTGATGTTCACCTCGTGGTCGGAGCAGTCCACGCCACCGGCGTTGTCGATGAAGTCGGTGTTGCTGGCGCCGCCGTTGAGGCCGTATTCGACGCGGCCGAGCTGGGTCATGCCCAGGTTGCCGCCCTCGCCCACCACCTTGGCGCGCAGTTCGCGGCCGTCGACGCGCAGCGCGTCGTTGGCCTTGTCGCCGACGTCGGCGTGGGACTCCTTGCTGGACTTCACATAGGTGCCGATGCCGCCGTTCCACAGCAGGTCAACCGGCGCCTTGAGCAGCGCGTTGAGCAGCTCGGTGGGGGTCAGCTTGTCGGCGCGGATGTCGAAGCGTTCCTTCATCTCCGGGCTGATGGCGATGCTTTTCGCCGCCCGCAGGAAGATGCCACCGCCGGCGGAAATCAGCTTGGCGTCGTAATCGGCCCAGGACGAGCGCGGCAGGTCGAACATGCGCTTGCGCTCGATGAAGCTGCTGGCCGCATCCGGGTTCGGGTCGATGAAGATGTGCATGTGGTTGAAGGCGGCCACCAGTTGCAGCGTGTCCGACAGCAGCAGGCCATTGCCGAACACGTCGCCGGCCATGTCGCCGATGCCGATCACCGTGACGTTGTCCTTCTGCACGTCGATGCCGCGCTCACGGAAGTGACGCTGCACCGAGACCCAGCCGCCCTTGGCGGTGATGCCCATGCCCTTGTGGTCATAGCCGGCGGAGCCGCCGGAGGCGAAGGCGTCGCCCAGCCAGAAGCCGTAGTCCAGGGCGATGCCGTTGGCGATGTCGGAGAAGGTCGCGGTGCCCTTGTCGGCCGCCACCACCAGGTAGGGGTCATCGGCGTCGTGGCGGACCACGTTGGCCGGCGGTACCACCTGGCCTTCCTTGAGGTTGTCGGTGACGTCCAGCAGGCCGCTGATGAAGATGCGGTAGCAGGCGATGGCCTCGGCCTGGATGTCGTCACGGCTGCCACCCACCGGCAGGCGACGGGGGATGAAGCCGCCCTTGGCACCCATGGGCACGATCACCGCGTTCTTCACCTGCTGCGCCTTGACCAGGCCCAGCACCTCGGTGCGGAAGTCTTCCTCGCGGTCGGACCAGCGCAGGCCGCCACGGGCCACGTCGCCGAAGCGCAGGTGCACGCCCTCGACGCGCGGGCAGTAGACGAAGATTTCGAACTTGGGCACCGGCCGCGGGATTTCCGGGATCAGGCGCGGGCTGAACTTGAAGCTGAAGTAGCCCTTGTTCTGGCCGGCCGCGTCGGGTTGGTAGAAGTTGGTGCGCAGGGTCGCCTTGATCAGGTCGAGGTAGCGCCGCAGGATGCGGTCCTCGTTGAGCACGGCGACGTTGTCCAGCTCGCCGAGGATGGCCTGCTCGAGCTTCTGCTGCTTGTCTTCCAGGTCCTCGGCGGTGAGCTTGCGGGCCAGGTAGAAGCGGGTCTTGAACAGGCGCACCAGCTCCTTGGCGATGTCCACGTGGTTCAGCAGGGTGCTGGCGATGTAGGACAGGTCGAAGCCCAGGCGGATCTGCTTCAGGTAGCGGGCATAGGCGCGCAGCAGCGCCACGTCGCGCCAGGGCATGGAGGCGGTCAGCACCAGGCGGTTGAAGGCGTCGTTCTCGGCGTCGCCGCTGACGATGTGGATGAAGGCGTCCTGCAGGGTGTCGTTGAGCTGCTGGATGTCGACTTCCTGGCCCGAGGCGCTGGTGAAGGCGAAGTCGTGGATCCAGAACTCGCGGCCATCCTGGCGGTGCAGGCGGTAGGGGAACTCGCCGAGCACGCGCAGGCCCAGGTTCTCCAGGATCGGCAGCACATCGGACAGCGGCAGCGGCGTGTCGGCGTGGTACAGCTTGCAATGCAGCAGTTGCTCACCCTGGGTCAGCGGCTGGTAGAAGCTCATCACCAGTTGGCGCTCGTCGGAGAGGCTGTTCAGGTGCTGCATGTCGACCACGGCCGAGTGCGGGGCGAAGCGCTCGCGGTAGCCGGCGGGGAAGCCTTTCGGGAAATCGGCCAGCACGCGGGTGCCCTGGGCCTCGCCGAAGCTTTCGTTGACCAGGCTGGCGTAGTCGTCCTTCCAGGAACGGCAGGCCTGGATCACTTCTCTTTCCAGGCGTACCGGATCGACCACGGCCTTGTTCTTCGGGTCCAGGCGCAGGATGAACTGCACGCGCGCCAGCACGGATTCGGAGAAGAAGGTCCAGAACTCGCAGTCGCTGGCCTGCAGCCGGTCCATGAGGATCTGCTGGATCTTCAGGCGCGTCTCGGTGGAGTAGACGTCACGCGGCACATAAGCCAGCGCGTAGGCGAAGCGGCCATAGGGATCGCGGCGCAGGAACAGGCGGATCTTGTTGCGCTCCTGCATCTGCACGATGGCCATGGCGGTGGAGAACAGGTCGTCCACCGGGGTCTGGAACAGGTCGTCGCGGGGCAGCACTTCCAGGACCTGGGCCAGTTCCTTGCCCAGGTGGGCGCGGGCGTCGAAGCCGGAGCGGCGCTGGATCTCGGCGACCTTGCCACGGATGAACGGGATCTCCGACACGCTCTCGCCGTATACGGCCGAGGTGTACAGGCCCATGAAGCGGCATTCCTTGACCACGCGGCCCTTGGCGTCCAGCTCGCGGATGGAGACGAAGTCCGGGTAAGCCGGGCGGTGCACGCGGCTCGGCTCGGCGGCCTTGGCGAAGGACAGCAGCACCGGGCCGCGCAGGTAGTCGACGGCGTCCTTCTCGATGTGCAGGTCGGCGGCGCTGAGGCCGATGCGGCGCAGGCGCGAGACACCGAGCAGGGATTTCTCGTCATAGACCAGGTGGCCGCCGGCCTCGCCCTCGTCCACCACTGTGAACTCCTCGTAGCCGAGGAAGGTGAAGTGGTTGTCCAGCAACCAGTTCATGAAGACCTTGATCTCGGCCAGCTCGGCCGGCTCGATCTTGAGCTTGGCCTTGTCCAGCCAGGCCAGCAGCTCGCGGGCCTTGGTGGTCATGGGCTGGAAGTCGGCGACGGTCACCCGTACTTCGCCGAGCATGTCCTCGATGGCCTTTTCCAGGGCCTTGAGGGCGGTCGGCGCGGCGATGCGGTCGATCTCCAGGAACATCAGCGATTCCTGCTGCACATCCTTGCCCTGGGCACCCTTGGGCATCACCTCGACCAGCTCGCCCTTCTTGTTGCGGCGCACGCTGAGCACGCTGTTCTGCAGCGTGTGGATGTTGTAGCCACGGCGGTTCAGCTCCATGCGCACCGAGTCCACCAGGAAGGGGATGTCGGGGTGCAGCACTTCCACCGCGGTGTGGGTGGATTGCCAGCCGTGCTTCTCGTAATCGGGGTTGAAGGCGCGTACCTGCGGCTTGGCCGGGTCGAAGCGTTCCAGCAGGCGCCACGACGACAGGGTGCAGCCCACCAGGTCGGAGAGCCGGCGCTGGGTGAGTTCGTCGAGGGCGATGATGCCGAAGAATTGTTCGGCGAACAGGGCTACTTGTGGCAATGCCTGCTCGCTGACGTGCTGCGCCAGGGCCGCTTGCAGTTGATGCTGGAAGTCGGCTTTGCTGGCCGCGGTGAAGAACGCCATGGTTGTGCTCCGCTTGGCTCGTATTGTTGGGGTGTAAGCGTAGAACGCTTCTCGCGCGGTGATGGGGTCACAGGTTGATTGGGCAGTGTGACCTTCGGATGACGCGCCGGGCATGGGTCGGACCGGGCGGTCACCGTTGCGCAAGAGCTTAGCGAGGGCGGTGCCACGCAGGCTTTTCGCGGCGCGACATATTCGGTCAATCTCCGTCAGCCCCTGTGCCCGCCCGCACGCCCCGTGACGAAATCCGCAGTGCGCGGGGAAGTCGCCTAGGCCGGCGCCCCCAACTGGATTAAAGTACTGCGCCACCCCGGAGGCTTTGGCTTTCCCCCGTCCATTCCGAGCGAGCCCAACGATGGAACACCGCGAAGCACTGATCGCCCTGCGCCAGTACCTGTCCACCCAGATCCTCGGTCAGGAAAAGCTCATCGACCGCCTGCTCATCGCCCTGCTCGCCGACGGCCACCTGCTGGTGGAAGGCGCGCCCGGGCTGGCCAAGACCAAGGCGATCAAGGACCTGGCCGAAGGGGTCGAAGCCGAGTTCCACCGCATCCAGTTCACCCCCGACCTGCTGCCGGCGGATATCACCGGCACCGAGATCTACCGCCCGGAAACCGGCAGCTTCGTGTTCCAGCAGGGGCCGATCTTCCACAACCTGGTGCTGGCCGACGAGATCAACCGCGCACCGGCCAAGGTGCAATCGGCGCTGCTGGAAGCCATGGCCGAGCGCCAGGTCTCCATCGGCCGCTCCACCTATGAACTGCCGCCGCTGTTCCTGGTGATGGCGACGCAGAACCCCATCGAGCAGGAGGGCACCTACCCGCTGCCCGAAGCCCAGCTCGACCGCTTCCTCATGCACGTGAAGATCGGTTTCCCCGAGGCCTCGGTGGAACGCAAGATCCTCCAGCAGGCCCGTGGCGTCGCCCTCAACGGCGAAACCCGCCCCGAGCACCAGGTCAGCCAGCAGGCGATCTTCGCCGCGCGCAAGGAAATCCTCGGCCTGTACATGGCCGACGCCGTGGAGGAGTACCTGGTGCAGCTGGTGATGGCCACGCGCACCCCGGCCAAGTTCGACAGCGAGCTGGCCGAGTGGCTGGCCTACGGCTCCAGCCCGCGCGGCTCCATCGCCCTGGACCGCTGCGCCCGCGCCCACGCGTGGATGGCCGGCCGCGACTTCGTCAGCCCCGAGGACATCCAGGCGGTGCTCTTCGACGCCCTGCGCCACCGCCTGATCCTGTCCTTCGAGGCGGAGGCCGCCGGCATCGACCAGGACCGGGTGATCCAGCGCATCCTCGACGTGGTCGCCGTCGCCTGACCCATGGACAGCCCAGCCGCCCAGACCGGCATCAAGGTCAGCCTCGCCGAGCTGATCGACATGCGCCATCGCGTCCGCGAGGTGCAGCTGTTCTCCACGCCTTCGCGACGCAGCCCGCTGATCGGCCTGCACCACTCCAAGCTGCGCGGTCGCGGCGTCGACTTCGACCAGGTGCGGGTCTACCAGCCGGGCGATGACGTGCGCACCATCGACTGGCGCGTCACCGCACGCACCCAGGAGCCCCACACCAAGCTGTTCCACGAGGAGCGCGAGCGCCCGGTGTTCATCATGGTCGAGCAGAGCCAGCGGCTGTTCTTCGGCTCCGGGCAGATGTTCAAGTCGGTGCTCGCCGCTCACGCCGCCAGCCTCATCGGCTGGGCCGCCCTGGGCCACAACGACCGCATCGGCGGCCTGGTCTTCAGCGACAACGAGCACCACGAGATCAAGCCCCGGCGCAGCAAGCAGAGCCTGCTGCAACTGCTCAACCGCCTGGTGCGCACCAACCAGGCCCTGGGCAACGCCCAGACCGCCCCCCGCGAAGGCTTCAGCCTGGCCCTGCGCCGCGCCCGCGAGGTGCTGCGCCCCGGCAGCCTGGTGGTGATCCTCTGCGACGAACGCACCCTGTCCGACACCTCGGAGCAGCAGCTCGCCCTGCTCGCGCGGCACACCGACCTGATCCTGCTGCCGCTGTCCGACCCGCTCGACCACGCCCTGCCCGCCGCCGGGCTGCTGCGCTTCACCGAACTGGGCGCCAAGCTGGAACTGGACACCCACAACCCCGAGCTGCGCCAGGCCTACCGCGACCTGGGCGATGCCCGCAAGGCGCGCTGGCAGCGCCTGGCCCAACGCCTGGGGGTGCTGCTGCTGCCCCTCAGTACCCAGGCCGGCATGGTCGACCAGTTGCGTGACCACCTGCACCACCGGGGTGGCAAGCGATGAGCCCGCTCGACCAGCTGGAGCCCCTGATCGCCCCCGACGCCGTGCCCTGGTGGCCGCCCGCGCCGGGCTGGTGGGTACTCGCCGCGCTGCTGCCGTTGCTGCTCTGGGGCCTCTGGCGCCTGCGCCACCGCCTGCCCCGCAAGCAACGCGGCGAGCGCGCCGAACAACCCCTGGAGCCCATGCGCGAGGCGGCGCTCAAGGAGCTCGCCCAGTTGCGCAAGCCCTACGACGGCGTGCCTGCTGGCCTCTGGCTGCAGCAGCTCAACGGCCTGCTCAAGCGCCTGTGCCGCCTGCACTACCCCAACGACCAAAGCCTCACCCTCAGCGGCCGCGCCTGGCTGGCCTACCTAGACAACCGCTGCCCCGCCGCCGGCCTGACCCGCTGGATGGTGCTGGTGGAGGGCGCCTACCGCCCCGAGTGCAAGCTCGACGACAAGGCCATCGAAGGCCTGACCCAGGCGGTCGACACCTGGATTCGCAAGCATGTTTGAACTCGCCTGGCCGTGGATCTTCCTGCTCGCGCCGCTGCCCTGGCTGTTGCGCGTGCTGCTGCCCCCGGCCGACAGCGGCGAGGCCGCGCTCAAGGTGAGCTTCCTCGGCGAACTGGAGGCCCTCGCCGGCCGCCGCGCCCGCGCCAACCTGCCGGCCTGGCGCCAGCAGGCCCCCTTCGCCCTGCTCTGGCTGCTGCTGCTGTGCGCCGCCGCGCGCCCGGAATGGGTGGGCGAGCCGCAACCCTTGCCGGCCAGCGGCCGCGACCTGCTGGTGGCGGTGGATGTCTCCGGCTCCATGGACTACGCGGACATGGAGCTGGACGGCAAGGAAGTCAGCCGTCTGACCCTGGTCCAGCACCTGATGGGCGAATTCATCGACGGCCGCATCGGCGACCGCATCGGCCTGATCCTCTTCGGCAGCCAGGCCTACCTGCAGGCGCCGCTGACCTTCGACCGCCAGACCGTGCACATCTGGCTCGACGAGGCGCTGATCGGCATCGCCGGCAAGAACACCGCCATCGGCGACGCCATCGGCCTGGCGGTGAAGCGCCTGCGCCAGCGCCCCGCCGATAGCCGCGTGCTGGTACTGGTCACCGATGGCGCCAACACCGGCGGCGAGATCGAACCGCTCACCGCCGCGCGCCTCGCCGCCGAGGAGCAGGTGAAGATCTACACCATCGGCATCGGTGCCGACCCGGAACAGGGCGGCGTGCTCGGCATGTTCGGCCTCAACCCCGGCCTGGATCTGGACGAACCCACCCTGCGCAGCATCGCCGAGCAGACCGGCGGCCGCTATTTCCGCGCCCGCTCCAGCAAGGAGCTGGAAGAGATCGAACACGCCCTGGACCAGCTCGAGCCCGTTTCGCAACTGCCCAGCCAGGCCCGCCCGGCCCTGGCGCTGTATTCCTGGCCGCTGGCCGGCGCCATGCTGCTGAGCCTGCTGCTGATCAGCCGTGAGCTCTGGCCCCATGCGCTGCAGCAACGCCCACAGTGGCTGCGGAGGCGCCCATGAGCGAACTCTGGCCCCACTGGCTGCGCCCCTTCTGGCTGCTCCTGTTGCCGCTGCTGGCCTGGCTGATCTGGCAGCTCTGGCATCGCGAACGCCGCAGCGGCCGCTGGCAGCAACTGCTGCCCATCGCCTTCCAGCCCTGGTTGCTGGGCGGTGGCCGGGAACGCAGCAGCCGTTTGCCGTGGATCGCCCTGGGCCTGGCCTGGAGCCTGGGCCTGCTGGCACTGATCGGCCCCAGCTGGCAACGGGTGGAGCAAAGCACGCAGAAGCGCGCCGACCCGCTGGTGGTCATCCTTGAACTGACACCTTCGATGCTCGCGTCCGACCTGCCGCCCACACGCCTGGAGCAGGCCAAGCGCAAGCTGCGCGACCTGCTGGATGCCCGCCGCGATGCGCAGACCGCCATCGTCGTCTACGCCGGCAGCGCACACAGCCTGGTGCCCCTCTCCGACGACCTGATGACCACCGGCAACCTGCTGGAGGCGCTCAAGCCATCGATCATGCCGGAGCCCGGCCAGCGCGCCGATCTCGCCGTGGAGAAAGCCCTGGCCCTGCTCAAGCAGGGCGCCCAGGGCCAGGGTCGTCTGCTGCTGATCACCAGCAGCCTGAGCGAGGCGGAGCGAGACGGCATCCGCCATGCCCTGGGTTCGAAGAGCGAGCGCCTGAGCATCCTCGGCATCGGCACCGCCGAGGGCGCGCCCATCGCCCAGGAAAACGGCGGCTTCATCAAGGACGCCCAGGGCGCCATCCTCCTGCCGCGCCTGGACGCCGCGAGCCTCAAGCGCTTCGCCAACCAACTGGGTGGCAAGTACGCCAGTGCCCGTGTCGACGAACGTGACCTGCGCACCCTCGGCCTGCTGGGGGGCGCCCGCACCCTGCGCGAGAGCCGCGAAACCACACGCCTGGAAGCCTGGGCCGACCAGGGCCACTGGCTGCTGCTGCCGCTGTTGCTGATCGCCGCCTGCGCCGGACGCCGTGGCTGGATCTTCTGCCTGCCGCTGTTCTTCGTCCTGCCCCGCCCGGCCCTGGCCTTCGAGATGGAAGACCTGTGGCTGCGCCCCGACCAGCAAGGCCAGCGCCTGCTGGAAGCCCAGCAACCGGCGGAGGCCGCGCAGCACTTCCAGGACCCGCGCTGGCAGGGCTATGCGCTCTACCAGGCCGGCAAGCATGCCGAAGCTGCCGAACGCTTCGCCGGCGGTGACAGCGCTGCCGACCACTACAACCGCGGCAATGCCCTGGCCAAGGCCGGCCAGCTGGAAGCGGCTCTGGACGCCTACGAATCGGCCCTGGAGCGGGAGCCCGACCTGCAGCCGGCGCTGAACAACAAGGCCCTGGTGGAACAGCTGCTGCAACAGCAGAAGCAGCAGCAATCGCAACAGCAGCAGGATGGCCAGCAGGACCCGCAACAGCCCCAGGAGCAGCCTTCCGCCGCCCAGGGCGGCGACCCGGAGAAAGGCGAGGACAAGGACGAGCAGCAGCCCACCGAAGGCGCCTCCACCGCCCCGCCCGAAGAGAACAAGCAGCCGGGCCAACAGGCCGGCGCCGACGGCCAGCCCGCCGAGCCCGGGCAGAAACCCACCGGTGAGCAACAGCCCAGCGATGCGCCGGGCCAGGCCGAGCCCCTGGGCGACGAGCGCCGGCAGTCCCTGGAACAATGGCTGCGGCAGATTCCCGACGACCCCGCCGAACTGCTGCGCCGCAAGTTTTGGTACGAACAGCAACGCCGCCAGGAAAACCAAGAATGATGCGCCTTCTCTGCGCCCTCCTCCTCAGCCTGCTGGCCTGCACCGCCAGCGCGGCGGGCTTTACCGCCAGCGTCGACCGCGCACGCCTCAGCGAAGGCGAAACGGTGGAGCTGATCCTGGAGTCCTCCGACCCGACGCTGTTCGGCAAGCCGGACCTCAAGCCGCTGGAGTCGCAGTTCGAGGTGCTGGGCACCCGCCAGATCAACCGCATCAGTACCCTGAACGGCCAGGACGATCGCGCCACGCGCTGGATCGTCACCCTGCAGCCGAAGCAGAACGGCTTCGTGGTCATCCCGCCGTTGCGCCTGGGCGAGGCCGAGACCAAGCCGATCACCCTGCATATCCAGAAAAGCGACAACGCTGCCGGCAACAGCAAGCTGGCCCCGGTCTTCATCGATGCCAGCCTGGACGAGGAAAGCGTCTACGTGCAGGCGCAGACCATCCTCACCCTGCGCATCTACCACTCGGTCTCGCTGTATGACGACAGCAGCCTGACGCCGCTGCAGATGGCCGACGCGCGGGTCGAGCAACTGGGCGAGCCACGCACCTACGAGAAAGAAATCAATGGCGTGCGCCACGGCGTGATCGAGCTGCGCTACGCGATCTTCCCGCAGAAGAGCGGCCAGTTGAGCATTCCCGCCCAGGTGTTCAGCGCCACCCTGGTGGAACGCTCGGGGCAGGACGACTACCAGCCCTTCGGCCCACGCCCCGGGCGCCTGACCCGGGTCAGCTCGCCGCAGATCCCGCTGGTGGTGAAAGCCAAGCCCGCCGACTACCCGGCCAACGCGCCCTGGCTGCCAGCACGCAACCTGACCCTGGCCGAGGCCTGGAGCCCGGAGCCGGACAAAGCCCAGGTGGGTGACTCGCTGACCCGCAGCCTGATGGTCAAGGTCGAAGGCCTGGCCAGCGCCCAGTTGCCCGCCCTGCCCGCCACCAACGTGACCAACCTGCGCCGCTACCCCGACCAGCCGCAAATGGCCAACCAGTCCAGCGAGCGCGGCCTGCTCGGCAGCCGCGAAGAGCGCGAGGCGCTGGTGCCGACCGCCTCCGGCCGCATCGAGCTGCCACCGGTGGAAGTGGTGTGGTGGAACACCCGCGAGGATCACCTGGAGCGCAGCCAACTGCCGGGCCGTACCCTGGAAGTCGCCGCCAACCCCACGCTGGAACCGGAAGCGCCCGTGGAAAGCAGCAATGGCAACCCGCATGCCGTGGAAGGCCCGCCACTCTGGCCGTGGAAGCTTGCCACCCTGCTGCTGGCGCTGACCACCCTGCTGGGCTTCGGCCTCTGGTGGCACGCCCGCCGCCAGCCGGCGATCCTGCCCACCGCGCAGACCGGCCCGAGCCCGCGCACCCTGCTGGACGACCTCAAGCGCGCCTGCCAGGCCAACGATCCCCACGCCACGCGCCAGGCCCTGGACGCCTGGGCGCGGCAGCAGCCGGAAACCCTGGCCGACATGGCCGCCCGCTTCGTGCCGCTGTCCGATGCCATGGACGGGCTCAACGGCGCCCTCTACAGCGAAAGCGGCCAGCACTGGCAGGGTGAGGAGCTGTGGAAAGCCATCCGCGCCCTGCCCACGCCGCAGGTGCAGCAACAGGCCGCTGGCGAAAGCGGATTGCCGCCGCTCTACCCGCGCTGATCCGCACCCAACCCAAACCCGAAGTGCCACTTCGTAGCCCGTGCTTCAGCGCGGGAAAGGCGTGGCTGGCACTCCCGGACTGAAGCCCGGGCTACAGGGTGAGGATGTGCTCGCTGTAGGCCGCCGGAGCCTCGTGCCGAACCCTGTCGGGTTGCACCCGACCTACCTAGACCTCGTAGGCCGTGCTTCAGCGCGGGGAAGGTGTGGGCGGTGCTCCCGGTCTGAAGCCCGGGCTACGGGTGAGGTTGTGCTCGCTGTAGGGCGGGTGGAACCCGCGTGTTGGGACGACCCCTTTCGGATTTCACCCGCCCCCAATGGAGCGGCAACCCTTTGGGTTGCTGGGCGACTGAAGTCGCCCCTATAGGCTTGCCCCTACAGGGTTGTGCGTGTGGTTTTCGGTAGTTGACCGCCCATAAAAAACCGCGGCCTGGGCCGCGGTTCTTTGATTGCCTTGAGGCTTAGTGGGCCAGCAGCGAACCGCCGGTCTTGCCCGCCAGCTTCTCGGGGCGGATCAGGAAGCGTGCCAGGGCAGGCAGCAGCCAGAGCGCACCGAACATGTTGACGATGAACATGAAGGTCAGCATCAGACCCATGTCGGCCTGGAACTTGATCGCCGAGAACATCCAGGTCGCCACGCCGATGGCCAGGCACAGGCCGGTGAAGAGCACGGCCTTGCCGGTGGACTTCAGCGTCTGGTAGTAGGCCTCCTGCAACGGCAGGCCGGCACGCAGGAAGCTTTCCAGGCGGCTGTAGATGTAGATGCCGTAGTCGACACCGATCCCCACGCCCAGCGCCACCACCGGCAGGGTCGCCACCTTCACGCCGATGCCGAGGAAGGCCATCAACGCGTTACCCAGCACCGAGGTGAGGATCAGCGGCAACACGATGCAGATGGTCGCGGCGACGGAGCGGAAGGTGATCAGGCACATCACCGCCACGCAGATGTACACCAGGATCAGGATGGTCAGCTCGGACTGGGCGATCACCTCGTTGGTGGCCGCTTCGATGCCGGCGTTACCGGCGGCGAGCATGAATTCCAGCCCTTCCTTGTTGTGGTCCTTGGCGAAGCCTTCCACCGCCTTGACCGCGCGTTGCAGGGTCTCGGCCTTGTGGTCGTTGAGGAACACCAGCACCGGCGCCAGGGAGCAGTCGGTGTTGTACAGGCCATCGGCACGGCTGATGGAGTTGTTCAGCACGTCCTGGTTGCGCGACAGGGTTTCCCACTTCAGGTTGCCTTCGTTCATCCCTTTGATCACCTGCTTGGAAACGGTGACCATCGAAATGGCGGATTGCACGCCCTGGGTGTTCTCCATCGTCCACATCAGCTCGTCGATCGGCGCCAGCGCTTCGTGCGTGGAGCAGCCTTCCGGAGCCGTCTTGACCATCACCACGAGCACGTCGGAGCTGGTCGAGTAGTTGCTGATGATGAAGTTGTTGTCCTTGTTGTAGCGCGAGTCCGGACGCAGTTCCGGCGCGCCCTGGTCGAGGTCGCCGATCTTCAGGTTCTGGCCGTACCAGAGGCCGCCACCGAAGGCGACCAGGGCGATGACCACGGAGATCGGGGCCACCACCGGATGGGCGAAGTTGGACAGCAGGCGCCAGAACGGGTGTTCACGGGTCGCGTCCTTCTTGCTGCGCTCGATGGCCTTCTTGCTGATGCCGACATAGGAGATGGCGACCGGCAGCAGGATGAGGTTGGTGAACACGATCACCGCCACACCGATGGAAGCACCGATGGCCAGCTCGCGGATCACGCCGATGTCGATGATCAGCAGGGTGATGAAGCCCACGGCGTCGGCCAGGATGGCGATCATGCCCGGCAGGAACAGCTGGCGGAAGGTACGCCGCGCGGCCGTCAGGGCGTTGTCCGCATCACTGGACTGCAGGGCGATACCGTTGATCTTCTGCACCCCGTGGGAGATGCCGATGGCGAAGATCAGGAATGGCACCAGCATCGAGTAGGGGTCGAGACCGAAGCCTACCGAATGCATCAGGCCCAGCTGCCAGATCACCGCCACCAGGGTGGTGGAGAGCACGGCGATGGTGCTGCGGATACACCAGGTGAACCAGTACAGCAGCACCAGGGTGGTGAGGAAGGCGATACCGAAGAAGGCCACGACCATGATCAGGCCGTCGATCAGGTCACCGACCTTCTTGGCGAAGCCGACGATATGCACCTGCACATTGGCGTTCTGCGCCTGGTACTTGTCGCGGATCTTGGCTTCCAGCTCGTGGGAGAACTGGCGGTAGTCGAGCTTCAGCAGCTTGCCCTGGTCGTTCGGGTCCGGGTAGGACTCGAGCAGCGGCACGTCGACGATGCTGGATTTGAAGTTGTTGGCCACCAGGCGGCCGATCTGACCCGACTTGAGCACGTTGTTGCGCAGCTCGTCGAGGCTGTCGTCGGAACCGTCGTAGGTCTGCGGGATCACCTCGCCACCGGCGAAGCCTTCCTCGGTGACCTCGGTCCAGCGCACGCTGGGGCTCCACAGGGACTTCAGGCCGGAACGGTCGACGCCGGGAATGTAGAACACCTCGTCGTGGATCTGACGCAGGGTGTCCATGTACTCCTTGCTGAAGATGTCCCCGTCCTTGGCCTCCACCGAGATACGTACGGTGTTGCCCAGGTTCGCCAGGTCGTTGCGGTGCTCCATCATCTTCTGGATGAAGGGGTGGTGCAGCGGGATCATCTTCTCGAAGCTGGTGGACGGGCGCACCTGGGTGGCCTGCCAGAAGAGGAAGATGCTGACCAGCAGGCAGATGACGATCACGGCCGGCCGGTTGTTGAAGATCAGGCGTTCCAGGAAGGTCGCCTTGTCCTGGTGATGGTTACTCATCGAAACTCCCCCGGCTTGTTATTGTTGGCCCAGCTCGGCGCCAGTCGGCGAGGCGACGCGCGCTCCGCCCTGTCCCACCAGGATCAGGTTGCCTTTGGTATCTGCGGTGGCGCTGGCCAGCGACAGGCGATCGGAACGGTTGACCACGCTGAAGGTGCGACCGGCATCGGTGCTCTTCAGGACGCTGCCACCATGGCCGACCACCAGCAGGGTGCCGTCATCGAGCAGGGTGCCGCCGGAAAGACCGAACTCCAGGGTGCCGCCACGGGCATTCTTGAGTGCGATGGTTTCCCAGGTCTTGCCGAAGTCGGCGGAACGGAACAGGTGGCCGCGCAGGCCATAGGCGACGACCACGCCCGGCTCATTGGTGCCGGTGGCACCGAACAGGGAACCCTCGTAGGGGCCCTCGAGGCGCTCCCAGGTCTGGCCCCAGTCGGGCGAGCGGAACATGCTGCCCATTTCCCCGACGATGAACAGACCGGAGTCCTTCACCGCGGTGATGGCGTTGATGTGGTACTGGTCTTCGTTGTCCAGGCGATCGCTGACGTCTTCCCAGTTCTTGCCACCGTCTTCGGTGCTCAACAGGGCGCCGTAGGAGCCGACGGCGAAGCCGGTGTTGGCGTCCTTGAACCAGACATCGAGAAGAGGAGCCTCACGCTCCAGGTCTTCGAATTGCTGGGTCCAGGTGACGCCACCGTCTTCACTGGCGAGGATCTGCGCGTCGTGGCCGACGGCCCAGCCCTTCTTGTCGTCGACGAAGTAGACGGCGGTCAGCATCTGCCGGGTCGGCACCTTGGCCTGGGTCCAGCTTTTGCCGTCGTCGTCGGAGTAAAGGATGTGGCCACGGTCACCGACGGCGACCAGGCGTTTGCCTGCATGGGCGATATCCAGCAGCAGGCTGCTCGCCGCCTTGGGCGATTCGATGGAGAACACGGGTGCTGATTCGGCGGCTTGCGCGAGAGGCGCGGCACCGAGAGTCAGGACGGAGAGCACACTGAACAGCGAGAGCGCTTTGGCCAGCGGCGAGTGGAAGCGGAACGCCGGTTGCGCAAGGGACTGCACGTCATGACCGGACTGGGTGCGCCGCAGGACGGGCTCACTCATACACCTTTCCCCCTTATTGTTATAGGTGGACCTTGCCTTTTGGCAGGCCGCCTATGCTATCCAGCTTTGGAAAGCCCTGACAATCGGCTGGACGTTATGTTTTGTTAAGGCAAACCCGCGTGATTGAGGCCTTATCAGAAGCCCTGATAGCAAAAAGGCCGCTACCTGGGTAGCGGCCTTTCGATCACGCTGCGAATCCCTTATCGGGTACCGCGGCGACGCAGTGCCGAAGGCTTGAAGTAGCCGTCGTCCGGGATGGCCTGGGTGAAGTCGATTGTGGTCGGCTCTTCGTTGTCCAGGTTCTGCACGTGGTAGCGACGGGCCTGAAGGTCATGGAACACATCCAGCGCGGACCAGGTGGTCGGCAGGTCGTAGTAGTTCTTCAGGTAGGCCATCGATACGCGCCACAGCTCGCCACGACCGTCGTACTGGTCGACTACGGCAGCTTGCCAGCTGTCCTCGTCGAGGAACAGGGTGCGCTTGGAGTAGATGTGGCGGGCGCCGGACTTCAGCGTGCCCTCGACGACCCACACGCGGTGCAGTTCGTTGCGGGTCACGGCCGGGTTCAGGTGGCCGGGCTGCAGCAGGTCCTTGTACTTAACTTCAGGGCTGGAGACCTTGTAGTTGTTGTACGGGATGTAGATTTCCTTCTTGCCCACCAGTTTCCAGTCGTAGCGATCCGGAGCACCGTTGAACATGTCGGTGTCGTCGGCGGTACGCAGGCCGTCGGCGGCAGCGATCGGGGTGTCGTAGGCCAGGTTAGGCGCACGGCGAACGCGGCGCTGGCCGGCGTTGTAGCCCCAGGCCTGACGCGGCTCCTTCACCTGGTCCAGGGTCTCGTGCACCAGCACCGCACCACCAGCCAGGCGTGCCGGGCTCTTGGTGAAGGACAGGTAGTAGAACAGGATGTTGTTCAGGTCGGCGTACGAACCTTTCGGGTTGTAGTACTTGAACAGGGCTTCCTGCTGCGAGGTGACCAGGGAGTAGTCGCCGTTACGCTGCACGGCCACTTCGGAGGCGCGGCGCACGATGTAGGAACCGCGGTAGCGAACGATGTGGTTCCACAGCGCCTCGACACCGTTCTGCGGGATCGGGAACGGGATGCCGCCGTAGGCATCGGCGAAACCGTTGCCGCCATCCAGCAGCTTGGCGGTGGTGGCGTTCTTGACGGTGTTGTCATACACCCACTGCGGCGCCGAGCCGGAACGACGGGTCGGGTAGATCGGCATCTGGAAGGTGGTCGGGTAGGCGTTGAACAGGGCGATCTGACCGGGGGTCAGGTTGGCCTTGTACTGGTCCAGGTTGGCCTTGGTGATGGTGAACAGCGGCTTGTCTTCCGGGAACGGATCGACATGGTGCTGGCCTGCCTTGTAACCGGCCGGAGCCTGGGTGATGCCACCGGTCCAGGCCGGAATGGTGCCGGCAGCGTTGCCGGCCTTCTCGGCACCGAAGGGGGTCAGGCTAGTGCCCAGCTTGGCGGCTTCCTGAGCCGACACCGCGGCCAGTGCGCTACCGGCGGACAGTGCGAACGCGACTGCCGCGCCAACCAGCGAAAGCTTTTTCAGCATGTTGGTTCTCCGTGAGGGTTCAGCGGCGGGCACCCGCAGGTGCCCGCATTCTTTCTAGTTAGAAGGAGTACTTGACGTTGACGCCGATGTTGTCGCGATCGCGGCTGGAGTTGTTCTGGCCAGCGCCATAGAACTCGGTGTACTGGATCTCGCCTTCCAGGCTGTTCAGGTAGCTCGCCTTGAGGCCGACGGTGTAGGCCTTGCGACCTTCGATGAAGTTGCCGGTCTGGTGGGAGTTGCCCTGGAAGTCGTCCTTGTACACGACGAACGGGGCAAGGTTCACACCGGCATACACGTCGTTCCAGGTACCGGACAGAACGAGGGTATAGCCGTAGGCGTCCTTGTTGACCTGATCGCCACGATCACCGCCGGACACGTAGGAGCTGTTGCCGCGACCGGAGTAGTAGCGATTGACGCCGTTGTAACCGGTGTATTGCAGGTCGCTGCCACGCAGATGCTCGGACGCCAGTTCGGCCACGCCGATCAGCGAGTCGAAGCTCAGGCTGGGTCCGAAGTTGTGAATGGCGCCCAAGGAGGTGTTGAAGACCTCGACGCGCTCGTAGTTGTGGATCGAGTCGCCGAGGCGAACGGTATTGCCAGCGATCTGGGCCGAGCCGTTCAGGCCACCGAGCGCACTGGAAATCGGACCGGTATTGACCAGCTTCGCAGCCTGACCGATCAGGTCACCCAGCAGGTCGTTGGTGGTGGCGATGCCGATCGGCATGTTCGGGCGGTAGGCCAGCTCACCGAATACCGAGGTTTCCTGGATGGTGGTGTTGAAGCTCAGGCCGAACATGCGGATGTCTTCAGCATATTCACGACGAGCCTGGACGTTCGCCAGGGTATCGAGCGTCGCCAGACCACCTGCCGCCTGGATGTTGGCCGGGGTCAGGCCGCCCGGCAGAAGACCGGCGACGGTATCCAGGTTGACGCCCTGGTAGTTGCCCAGGTCGGCGTAGATGCTCGGCTCTTTCGCGTGATAGTTCACGTAGTAGAAGCCGAACTCAGTCGAATTGAGTTCTTCGGCGATATAGCGGAATGCAACGCCGTACTGGCCGTCGTTCTTCGCATTCAGGTCAGTGCCGATATTGGCAACCTTGACGATCTGGTTACCTGGATAAACGAAGTTCTTCCCACCAGCGCACAGGCCACCCACCTGACCAGCACACAGGCCGCCAGCACCGGCGTTATAGAACTGCACGAGAGAGGCTCCGCCCAGGGCAGCCTGAGGAGCGGTCAGTGCACTACCAGCCAGGCTGGTGTAGGCGGTGTTGCCGCCATCCGCGAAGAGGTCGGTTTCGGAGAAGAAGGTGCCGCTCGGGTCGATGGCGCTTTCCTTCCAGTTGAACTGGTAGAAGGTTTCCATGGACAGGTTGTCAGTCAAGCCGACGTTGAAGCTCAGCGCCTCGACCGGAACCAGAACCTCCTTCAGCTCAGAACCTGGCAGGCGGAACTTGGCAGCGTCCAGCGGGTTGGTGGTGTTGATGCCACCACGGTAGAAGATGCCCTCGCCCCAGTTGAACACCTGCTTGCCGATACGACCGGTGACCGGCATGTCGGCGATATCCCAGTTGCCATAGAGGTAGGCGTCGAGGATCTGCGCATCACGCCCCGCCTTGTGGCGGGTGTCGTGGGTGAAGCGATCGTCCTTCGGATAGCTCTGGCTGGGTTGACTCGGGCTGTTGTTGTCGTAGTAGTCGCTGCGCTTGTCCATGATCTGGGTGTCATAGAAAGCGGTGCCGCGGATGAACAGACCGTAGTTCTTGTAGGTCGCTTCCAGGTCGGAAGTGATCTTGTACACCTCGGAAACCAGGCCGGTATCGAAGTTACGGTTACCGTCGTTGGTGTTGATGTCGTTGTTGGTCTTGTCCTGGCCCTGGACACGCCACAGTTGACCGTAGGAGACGGTGGTGTCGATGGAACCGCTGATCTCATCGTCGGCGAAGCTGAATTCGACCGCCTGGGCCTGGACGGCGCACATCAGGGGCAGGAGACCGGCGAGGGCGAAACCGGCCTTGGCCGGCGCGAAGCGCAACAGGGGCTTGCGGGACTTGAGTTCCATCGAGACTTTACTCCGTGGACAGATCATTCATTTGTTATTACGGCCCCGTCTGGCAGGGACGCTGTTCAGCCGCTCGAGCGACCTTGTTAGTGGCGTGGGCCTGGGCACCAACGCGTCTGAACCGCGCCCTCCAGCGATTATTCGCAATGAAAGGGCCTGGAACGGCGTCGAGACCTGCAACCATGGTGCCAAGTTCACATTTCCGGGGCGTTATATTTTTCTGAACGAAGGGACAGATAATTTTCAAACGAGTGACTGATCATCCACTGATCAAATCCGACGAATCGGCCGATTTTGTCCTACAAGCTGGCTCGATTTGTCACTCAAAACCACACCTATAGCGCTTGCGCGCTCATACCTCGATCACCCCGTCAAGCAGGAAATGCCATGGAACAGGTCATTTACGCCGCAACGTTCGAGAGGTTATTCCTTTGAGTAACAAAAAAGTGTTACCGGCAGATTGCCAGTAACACTTGTTGACGCCAGGGAAACGGCAGCGGAACCGCGAGCGCGGTTCCGGGGAGGGGTCAGGCCAGGCTCTTGCTCAGCACTTCATAGACGTCGCTGGACAGTTCGCCGGAGGCGAGGATGCGTTCCAGCTCGGCGCGCATCAGCTTTTGCCGCGCCTCGTCGTACTTGCGCCAGCGGGTCAGCGGCGCCAGCTGGCGCGAAGCGATCTGCGGGTTCAGCGCGTTGAGGGTGATGACGTGATCGGCGAGGAAGCGATAGCCGGCACCATCGGCCCGGTGGAAGTTCACCAGGTTCTGGTTGGCGAAGGCGCCGATCAGCGCACGCACCTTGTTGGGGTTCTTCAGGGTGAAGGCCTTGTGGCCCATCAGTGCCTGCACCCGCTCCAGGCCACCTGGCAGGGTGCTGCCGGCCTGGACGCTGAACCACTGGTCCATTACCAACGGGTTGTCCTTGAAGTGCTCGGCGAAGCCCGCCAAAGCCTTGGCCTTCTCCGCCTCGAAGCCGGAATTGACCAGCACCGAGAGCGCGGTGAGGCGTTCGGTCATGTTGTCACAGGCTTCGAACTGCTCCAGGCAGGCGTCGAGGATCTCGGCCTTGCCACTGAGCATCAGATAGGACAGCGCGATGTTCTGCAGGGTGCGCCGGGCGAAGTGCTCGGCGGAGGCGACATAGGGCGTCTCCCGCGAGATGGCACGATTGGCCTGGTAGCGCGCCAGCAGTTGCGGGAACAGCGCGTCACTGATCGAACGACGGGTGAACTCGCGGGCGGCGTGGATGGCATCGACGTCGGCCACCTCGCTGATCTCGGTCAGGTACGCCTCGCTGGGCAGCGAGAGCATCTCGGCGACCATCGCCTGGTCCAGCGACTCATCCTCCAGCAGGGTGCGGAAGGCCAGCAGCAGGCGGGTATCCAGCGCCAGGGCCTCGCCACGCTGGTGCTGGCCGATCAGCTCCTGCAACACCTGCACGGAGAGCTGCTGGCCCGCGTCCCAGCGATTGAAGCCGTCGCTGTCGTGCTGCATGAGGAACATCAACTGGTCACGGCCGTAGGGGAAGCTCAGCTTCACCGGGGCGGACAGCCCGCGTAGCAGCGACGGCAGCGGCTTCTCGGCGATGTCGACGAAGGTGAAGGTCTGCTCGGCCTCGGTCACCGAGAGCACCCGGTTGCCGCCCTGGGCCTTGTCTTCGCCGGCGAGGCGCAGCGGCAGGTCGTTGCCCGCAGCGTCCAGCAGGCCCAGTTCCACGGGGATGACGAAGGGCAGCTTCTCGGCCTGGCCGGGGGTGGCCGGGCAGCTCTGGCGGAAGGTCAGGCTGTAGGTCTTGGCCGCGGCGTCGAAGGCTTCCTCGACGGCGAGGCGCGGAGTGCCGGCCTGGCTGTACCAGCGCTTGAACTGGGTGAGGTCGACGCCGTTGGCGTCCTCCATGGCCTTGATGAAGTCATCGCAGGTCACGGCCTGGCCGTCGTGGCGCTCGAAGTACAGGTCGGAGCCCTTGCGGAAGCCTTCGGCGCCCAGCAGGGTGTGGATCATGCGTACCACTTCCGAACCCTTCTCGTAGACGGTCAGGGTGTAGAAGTTGGAGATCTCGATGAACGAGTCCGGGCGCACCGGGTGGGCCATGGGGCCGGCGTCCTCGGCGAACTGGTTGGTGCGCAGGAAGGCCACGTCCTCGACGCGCTTGACCGTGCGCGAGTTCATGTCGGCGGAAAACTCCGCGTCGCGGAACACGGTGAAGCCTTCCTTCAGCGACAGCTGGAACCAGTCGCGACAGGTGACACGATTGCCCGACCAGTTATGAAAGTATTCGTGGGCCACGACGGCCTCGACCCGCTGGTGGGCGGCGTCGGTAGCGGTTTCCGCCCTGGCCAGCACGCAGCTGGAGTTGAAGATGTTGAGCCCCTTGTTCTCCATGGCGCCCATGTTGAAGTCGTTGACCGCGACGATCATGAAGATGTCCAGGTCGTACTCGCGACCGTAGACCTCCTCGTCCCAGCGCATGGACTTCTTCAGGCTGTCCATGGCGTGCTGCACCTTGTCGATGTTCTCCGGCTCGACATAGATGCGCAGGGTCACGTCACGCTGGCTCATGGTGGTGAAGACGTCTTCCACGCACCAGAGGTCGCCCGCCACCAGGGCGAACAGGTAGGCCGGCTTCTTGAACGGGTCTTCCCAGGTCGCCCAGTGGCGACCGCCCTCCTCCGCTCCGCTGGCCACCGGGTTGCCGTTGGACAGCAGCACCGGATAGCGATGCTGTTCGGCGCTCAGGGTGGTGGTGAACTTGCTCATCACGTCCGGGCGGTCGAGGTAGTAGGTGATCTTGCGGAAGCCTTCGGCTTCGCACTGGGTGCAGAACATGCTGCCGGACTTGTACAGGCCTTCCAGTGCGGTGTTGCTCTCGGGGTGGATGCGCACCGTGCTGTCGAGGGTAAAGGAGTCGGCGACGGGCTGCAGGGTCAGGTGGCTGTCGGTCAGTTGGTAGTCGGCGGCGCCGAGCTCGCGGTCGTCCATGGACAGCGCCAGCAGCTCCAGTTGCTGGCCGTCCAGCACCAGCGCGGGCAGGCTGCCGTTGGCGCGCTCCGGGTTGCGGCGCATCACCAGTTGGGCGTGGACCAGGGTGTGGTCCTCGTGCAGCTCGAAGGTCAGGGTGGTCTCGTCGATCAGGTAGTCCGGCGCCTGATAGTCCTTGAGGTGGATGACTTTCGGTTGTTCGGTTCGCATGCTTGCCTCTCCGAGGCAGCCCGGGCGCCATGCCCCGGCTGCGGTGTGTGACCCTGCCGGGCGGGGCGGTGCAGCCTTACGGCTCGCTGCTCGCCACCACCTGGTAGGCCGTGAACTTGCGGATGTTGATGACCCCGGTGTCGAGGATCAGGTACTGGCCCTTGATACCGCGCAGGGTACCCTCCACCACCGGCGTCTTGTCCAGATCGAGGCTCACCACCTTGGTCGGGTAGGCCTCGACGGGGTAGCTGATCTCCAGCGGCTCGATGTCCTCGATCTTCCGCACCGACTGCAGGCCGAAGCGCTGCTGCAGCGCCTGGATGCCGGCGTCGCAGGCTTCGAATATCGCTTCACGCACCGCGGGCAGGTCCAGCGCCTCAGCCTCGCCCTTGAGCAAGGCGCGCCAGTTGGTGCGATCGGCCACCTGGCTGCGCAGCAGGTCCTCCACCAAGCCGGACTGCTGGCGGGTGGCGACGCGCATGATCGGCAAGGCCTGGCGGGCGCCTTGGTCGATCCAGCGGGTCGGCACCTGGGTGGCGCGGGTGATGCCCACCTTGATGCCCGATGAGTTGGCCAGGTAGACCACGTGATCGGTCATGCAGAACGACTCGCCCCAGGCCGGCTCGCGGCAGGTGCCGGCGTCGTAGTGGCAGCGCTCCGGGCTCATGATGCAGCTGTCGCACTGGGCCAGTTTGGTGAAGCAGGGGTAGCAGTAGCCCTGGGCGAAGCTCTTCTTGGTCTTGCGCCCGCAATGGGAGCAATGGATGGCGCCGAGGAACTCCAGGCGGATGCGCCGGCCCAGCAGCGGGTTGACCGCCACCTGTTCATCGCCCAGGCGGAAAGCGTACTGCACGACCGGTGACCCCAGTTGCGCCGACATCTTGCTCAGCGCACCGCGCCCCAGTTCCTGCATGGTGGACTCGCTCATCAGTGGATCGAGTCGGACTTGAAGAGGATGTTCTCGATCTTCTCGGACTTGGAGCCGCACTCCTGCGGGCCCATGTAGCCGGTGCGCTCTTCCTCCGGAAGGTTCTTCAGCTCCCAGGCGATGACCGCCTGCAGGCTGAGCTCCTTCTGCTCCTGGGTCAGCTTGCGGCCGTCGGACCACTTGCCGATCTCCACGGCGAGCTTGAGGCTCTGGTAGACATCCTCGGTGATGTTGCTGATCAGCTTGGCGAAATCGGACACGGTGACTTCCTGAAGGGCGGCGGAAACGAGCGCACATTCTAGCGGCCCCGCCGGCATTGCGCACCGACGCCGGTCAGTGCACCAACACCTAAGAGGACTCGGAAATCAGAAGTCGCGTGACAGCTTCACCTGCTCCAACTCCTTCTCCAGCGAGCGGCGGAATATCTGCGGCCCGGCGAAGCTGTACACCACGAAGCCCAGCCAGGCCCATTCGATGGCCTGGGCCAGCGTCTCGTGGCCGTTCTGGTTGCTGGCGATCACCACCACCCGGTAGAGCACGAACATGCCCAGCAGCACGATGATCGAGCGGGTCGGCCCCAGCTCGGACATCCACGAGTTATAGCGCCACCAGAGCCCCATGAAGGGGTTGCTGCGCGCCTTGACGGCGGACATCAGGTAGAGCGCGGCAACGTCGTTGGCGTTCTCGCGCAGGGCCCAGATCGCATGCTCCCGAGCGCCTTGCAGGTCACCCCGGCGCAGCAGCAGGTGGCCCATGGTGACGATGGCGCCGGGATGATCGGCGCGCAGTTGCAGCGCCTCGCGGGCGTAGCGCTCCGCCGGCTCCACCTCGCCGCGCAGGCGATGGTAGTGGGCCAGGGCGGCCAGGCAGTCGGGGTTGTCCGGCGCCAGCTCCAGGGCCCGCTGCAGGCTCGGCAGCTGCTGGGCACGACGGCCCATCAGGTCGGCGAGTTCGGCGCGGGCCAGGTGGTAGCCGGCTTCCTGGGGGTTCATCTCCAGCACCTGGTCCAGGTGCTTCTCGGCCAGCTTGAAGCGCCGCCGCGCCATGGCCACGCGGGCCGCGACGTAGTGGGCGAACTCCAGTTGCGGGTCGGCCGCCAGGGCCAGCCCGGCTTCGCGCTCGGCGGCGTAGGCGCGGCGCATCAGCAGCAGGCACAGGGCGAGCAAGGCATGGGCCTCGGCGTGCTCCGGGTCATCGCTGAGCAGTTGTCGCAGGCTGTTGATCGCACCCTCGGCATGGCCGCTCTGCAGGCGCTGATAAGCCAGGTGCAGCAGGTTGGTTTCATTCATCAGCTGAGCACCAGGAACCAGAGGGTGAAGGGCAACAGGTTGAGCACCAGCCCACGCAGGAAGAAGGCTCCGAGCAAGACCACCGGCAGGCCGAAGCGATTGAGCACGCCGCCGTAGTACTGGTAGAGCTCGATGGTGGAGGCCTGCATGACGAACAGCGCGTAGCCGATGGCCAGCTTCCACACCACCAGCACCAGCATCGCGTACTGCAGGCTACCCTTGTCGAGGATGCCGCCCTGCCACAGGTAGAGCAGGCCGAAGGCCAGGCCCAGGCTGCCCAGCAGGCCGATGGCGGCCAGTGCCGCCTCACGGACGCGTGTCGGGCTGCCCACGGCCATGCCGTTGAGCACGAACCAGGGCAGGCCCAGCCAGGCGCCGCCCAGCATCAGGCCCAGCAGCGGCCACAGCGGCTCCACTGCCAGGCGCGCCAAGGCGCCGGGGCGGGGTTCGTCGTCCAGCCGATAGAGGTTGCGGTTGTCCATCAGCGCCCCTTGCCGTGCTTGTCGAGGAAGGCCAGCACCTCGTCGTACTGGCCGCCCTCGTTGGAATAGCGCGCGTAGTTGCGCGCGGTGGTCAGCCATTCCAGGGTGGTGGCACGTACCTCCTTGAGGGCCGCCTTGAGGTGGCGGTCGGTCACCGGCTGCTCGCGGCCTTCGGCGATGGATTCCTCGATGGCCTCGTCCACCGCCGTCTCCACCAGCTCGCGCAGGTCGGCGCCGGAGAAGCCCGAGGTGCTGCGGGCGAGGAACTCGTAGTCGATCTCCCCTTCGCTGGGCCGGTCAGCCATCAGCATGCGCAGCAGGCTGGCGCGTGCGGGGCGGTCCGGCGGCGGCACGAACAGCACCCGGTCGAAACGGCCGGGACGGCGGAAGGCGGCGTCCACCGACCAGGGCACGTTGGTGGCGGCAAGAATCAGCACGCCGTGGTTGGACTGGGCGAAGCCGTCCATCTCGGTGAGGAACTGGCTCACCAGCTTGGACGAAGTGGCTTCGCGGGTGTTGGTACGGCGCCCGCCCAGGGCCTCCACCTCATCGAAGAAGAGCACCGCCGGCGCCTTGGCCCGGGCTTCCTCGAACAGGGCGTGGAGCTTGCGCTCGGACTCGCCGATGTACATGTCCAGCACATCGGAAATGGCGACGTTGAGGAAGGTCGCCTTGCACTCCCCCGCCGTGGCGCGGGCCAGCATGGTCTTGCCGCAGCCCGGTGGACCGTAGAGCAGGATGCCGCCACCGACGCGCTTGCGGAAGCGCTGGAATAGCCCCGGCTTCTGGTACGGCAAGATGATCTTCTTGTGGATGGTCTTCTTCAGCTCGTCGAGGCCGCCGACATCGTCGAAGGTGAGGGTCTCGGCGTTCGGCGTCAGCAGGCGGGTGGTCTCGGCCTTGTCGGTGTCGTCGTTGGAGATGACACGCAAGCGCGGGCGCCCTTCGCCGCCGCGGAAGTCCACCACCGAAGCATTGAGGCGGCGCTGCAGGGCGACGTCCTCCAGCGCCGGGCTGGCCTCCACCGCAGCGCGGTACTCGCGCAGGCCTTCCTCGCGGCGCTCCAGGTCGGCCAAGGCGCGGGCACGCAGCAGGCGCTCGGCCGGCTCGTCACCGCCCAGCAGGGCCAACGCCCGCTCGGCTTCACCGGCACCCAGGCACAGGCGCGCGGCTTGCTGGCGCAGCGCCGTGGCATCGAGACGGGTGGCGAGCCCCTCGGGCAGGAAGGCCAGGCCCCGGGCGCATTCGTTGCGCTCGATCCAGGCCGGCAGCAGCAGCGCCAGCAGTGCGTCGTTGTCGGGAGACGCCGACAGCGCCGCCTCCAGTTGAACCAGTGTCGCGTCATCCATAGTGCGCGAGGACTCCATTGAACGATTCAGGGCGGGCGCCGCTCAATGCGGCGCTTCCGGGCGCTCCACCTCGACCCAGACGAACTTGTCCGGGTCCAGCCGGGTTTCGGCATCCAGCCGGTAGGCCACCAGCTTGCCGTACATCACCGCGCTGTAGTCGAGGCAGGCGAGATTGGGGCGGATCGGTGCCGGGCGGCCCCGGCGCCAGTAGTGGCCGACGAACAGCAGCGGCTCGTCGGCGCCGTAGTTGAGCAGCGCGGATTTCTGCGCCGCCGAGAGCGGTTGGCGGGCCACCTGCTCGGGCAACGCATCGGGCTGGAAGACCACGTCGCCGTAGGTCTGCGGGTCTTCCTCCCAGAACTTGGTGCGGAACACCGAGCGGGTGAAGCCGTCGCTGCCGGTCAGGGTCATGCCGCTGGGCAACGGCATGTCGGTGCCGCGCAGCAGCCGGTTGAACACGCGGAAGGCAAAGCTGCCGCGCTCGGCGGCGGCCTTGATGAAGGCTTCGTCGACCCGGCCATCGGGGTGCAGGGTGCGCAGTGGCTCGATCAGTTCGTTGTCCCAGCAGGCGTGGACCATGCGGAAGTGGCCGCCGTCGATGAACAACGGCAGCTCCTGGAACCAGCCGAGGAAATCACGCCAGTCGCCCGGGTGGCCCTCGAACTGCTCCAGGGTCTCCTTGAGCAGGCGCGCGTGGCGCGGCGTGTGTTCATGGACGAACTGGCGCCCGCTGCCAGGCGCCGCCGGGGTGCTCCAGCCGATGGCATTGAACTCGTGGTTGCCCATGATGCAGCGCGCCTGCCCGGCCTCGACCATGGCGTGGACCAGGTGCAGCGCCTCGCGGATGCGCGGGCCGCGGTCGATGATGTCGCCGAGGAACAGCGCCATGCGCCGGGGGTGCTGCCAGACGTCGCCGTGCTTGCGGTAACCGAGGCGATCGAGCAAACGCTCCAGGGTGCGCGCGCAGCCGTGCACATCGCCGATCAGGTCGTAGCCGCGCACGGCGTCGAGGTTCATCAGTCGCCACCACCCAGGCGGCTGCCCCAACCCAGCTTGGTGCGGCAGACCTCGTAGTAGTTGTGGTCCAGCGGGTGGATCAGGCGCAGCTTCTGCGGCTTCTTGGCCACCGTGATGGTGTCACCGGGGGCGCAGGTGAAATGGTTCTGGCCGTCGCAGGACACCAGCGGGTAGATCTGCATGTCCGGCGAGACCACGATCTTCAGTTCGCTGTTGCTGTCGACCACGATCGGGCGGCTGGACAGGGTGTGCGGGTACATGGGCACCACGCCGATGGCGTCCAGCTTCGGGTGCATGATCGGCCCGCCGGCGGACAGCGCGTAGGCGGTGGAGCCGGTGGGCGTGGCGACGATCAAACCGTCGGCCTTCTGGCTGCAGACGAACTGGCCGTCGATGTGCAGTTCGAACTCGATCATCTTGGTCGACTTGCCGGGGTGCAGCACCACGTCGTTGAGCGCGTCGCCCTGGCCGATGGCCTCGCCGTGGCGGCGCACCTCGGCCTCCAGCAGGAAGCGGCTCTCCACCAGATACTGGCCGTCGAGCACCTCGGCGACCTTGATCTCCAGCTCGTCCGGCTTGATGTCGGTGAGGAAGCCCAGGCTGCCCCGGTTGATGCCCAGCACCGGCACGTTGTGGCGGGCCAAGGCGCGGGCGGCGCCGAGCATGCTGCCGTCGCCGCCGACCACGATGACCATGTCGCAGACCTCGCCGAGAATCTTTCGCGAGGAGGTCTGCAGGCCGTGGCCCGGGAGGACTTCGGCGATGGTGTCTTCGAGGATCACATGCAGGTGGCGGTCCAGCAGGAATCGTTTCAGGCGGCGGATGGTATCGAGCACATGGGGGCTGCCCAGGCGACCGATGATGCCGATATTGCGGAATTGCTCCATGGGGCTCCAGCAGGGCTCTGCAACGGGGTGGAATGCTCGGATTATGGGCGAAAGCCCGTGACAGCGGCAAACCAGCCTCGACTATGCTCGCAGCATGCATCCCTTCGCCGCCCTCGCCGCCCTGCCCCGCCATTTGCGCCAGAACGTCGTGCGTGACCTGGCCTGGGTGCTGCTGTCACCGCCCCTGCTGGCCCAGGCGTCCTGGTGCCAGCGCCATCCGCTCAGCGCCAGCACCTGGGCCGCCGAACCGGCGCGCCTGGTGGCCTGGCTGGAACAGCAGGACGCCGCGCCCGCCGAGCTGGAGCACTGGCTGAGCCTGGGCTCCAGCCGGCGCCTCGGCCTCTATTACGAGCGCCTCTGGCAGTTCGCCCTGGTGCACGCGCCGGGCATCCGCCTGCTGGGTGCCAACCTGCCGGTGCGGGTGGCCGGCCAGACCCTCGGTGAGCTGGACCTGTTGCTGCAGGACGAGGAAGGCGTGCATCACCTGGAGCTGGCCATCAAGCTCTACCTGGGACCCCGCCATGGCCAGGGCGAAAATGCCTCGCAGTGGCTCGGCCCGGGCAGCCTGGACCGCCTCGACCTCAAGCTCGAACACCTCGCCCAGCACCAGCTGCCACTCTCCTCCAACCCGGAATGCCGCCCGCTGCTGGAGGAACTCGGCGCCTGGCCGGCCAGCGCCGAACTGTGGCTGGGTGGCTACCTCTTCTACCCCTGGCCCGGTGACTGCACCGCGCCCCAGGGCGCCCTCGGCGAACACCTGCGCGGGCGCTGGCTACGGCGTAGCGAAATCACCGACTTTCTCACGCAAAGCCCCGAGGCCGCCTGGCAACCCCTGGAGCGCCACTCCTGGCTGGCGCCCGCGCTGTGCGAACCTGCGGACCTCTGGCCTCGCGAGCGGTTGGAGCGCTGGCTGCTGGAACTCCCTGCAGACGCCCCCGCACGCATGCTGGTACGCCTGGAGGATGCGGGGGATCGATGGGAAGAGCGGGAGCGGGTGTTCCTGGTCAGCGATCGCTGGCCGCAGACGGTGGGAGGCTGAGAGCGAGAAGCTGGAAGCTTGCCAGCATGTAGGCCGGGAGCAACCCGACAGCTATTCGCGAGCAGAGCTCGCTCCTACGGCAAGCGAGCCCGGCCTGCACCCGTGGGAGCGAATTTATTCGCGATAAGGCGAACCCTGGAAACCGGGTTTACCGGCTGCGCTCGGTCCGCCCGCCGGAACGGGCCAGGTAACCGGCGCCGTCTTCACAGAGCAAGGCGTCGCGCTGCACGGCGGGCAGTGCATCCAGGCCATCGCGCAGGGCATAGGCCTTGAAGCCCAGCTGGGAGAGGAGGAACACCGCGCTGGCGCTGCGCTTGCCGCTGTCGCAGTAGCACAGGTAGTCCTTCTCGCGGTCGAGCAGGCGCGCCTTCAGGCGCAGCAGGTGCAGGGGCATGTTCAGCGCCTGGGGGGCATGGGCGCGCTCGTATTCGTCCTGCAGGCGCACGTCCAGCCATTGGCCACCAGTGGCCAGCAGGCGCGACGCCTCGCCGAGGGACACTTCGTCCACCACCGGAGCCTTGAGCAGGGCGAAGAAGTCCTGGCGATCCAGGCGCAGCACCACGCCATCTTCCAGCAGGGTGACGGTGGCGTTGCGCGGCCGGTCGGAGAGCAACGCCTCCTCGCCGAAGCAGGCACCCATATCCAGTTCGGCGAGCACCTGATGCTCGCTGCCGGCACCACGGATCACCTCGGCGCGGCCCGACTGCAGGAAATAGCAGCAATCCCCCGCCTCGCCCTCGCGCAGCACTTCGCTGCCGGCGGGCAGTTCGATGCGCTGCAGGCGCGCCACCATCTCCTGCACGTTGGCCGGCGGCACCTTGGCGAACAGCGGGTTCTCCAGCAGGCGTTCCAGCCATTCCTGGTCGCCGTCCGGGTCCAGTTGCAGGAGCAGGTCCTGATAGGCCGAGCGCCAGGTGATCAGGCGCGCCAGAGTGGCGCTGTCGATGGCCAGCACGCTGACTTCGGTCAGTGCCAGGGCCTCCTGCAGGCGCGGCAGGCTGGGGGACAGCGGGTGGCAGCTGGCTTCGCTGCCGGCGACCAGACGCTGCTCGCTACCATCGGCATCGCGCAGCTGCAGTTCACCGGCCAGCAGGTAATAGGTCAGCCGCGCCTGGTCGCCCCGGCGGAACAGGGCCTGGCCGGCGAGCAGCGGCTGCGGTACCAGTTGGCTGCGCAGCTCGCGCCACTGCTGCTCGGACAAGGCATTGAGCGGCGTCAGGCTGCGCAGTTGGTCCGGATTGAGCGGTTCGGTCATCCCATCATCCTGAGGAATCAGCTGAGGTGGCAGTGTAGCCAGCCAGTTGCAACAGGCGCGGCAACATGG
This sequence comes from Pseudomonas sp. PDM13, assembly GCF_025685765.1. Classification (NCBI taxonomy): domain Bacteria; kingdom Pseudomonadati; phylum Pseudomonadota; class Gammaproteobacteria; order Pseudomonadales; family Pseudomonadaceae; genus Pseudomonas; species Pseudomonas sp. PDM13. Next base: position 120,898 of record NZ_JAOTQU010000022.1, read on the forward strand.
CTCGACGGCCTTGCAGGCCACCGGTATGCAACATGATCACGCGACTGCCGGCGGCAAGGTAACCGGCCTCCACGTACTGGCGCAACGCTATTAACGCCTTGGCGGTGTAGAGCGGGTCCAGCTCGATGCCGGTGCAGGCCTCGAAGTCGAACAGCGTCGTCGCCAGCTCGGCATCCACCCGGGCGAAGCCGCCACGGCTGGCGTCCAGCAACCGATAGCCGGTATCGGCGGCGCCAGCCTCAGCCAGCAACGCCCGCACCTGCTCGGCGACGCCATGGCCAGGCGGCACCGCCAGGGAACCGAACACCGGGTGGCGCCCGCCCTCCCCCAGCACCAGGCCGGCCAGGGTGGTGCCGGTACCGGCCGCCAGCCAGAGCGCGTCGTAGTCACCCCAGCCGAGGCTCGGCAATTGTTCGTCGATCATCGCCACCAGCGGTGCGCAGCCCAGGGCGCCCGGCAGGCCGCCGCCCCCTTCGGGCACCTGGACGAAGCCCGGATAGCGCGCCGCCCAGGGCTCCCAGAACCCCGGCAGGTTGCGTGCGCGGTAGCCGCCATAGCCGAGCCAGTGCAATTCCATGCCCAGCTCGCGCAGGTCGACCACCGTCGGCGTCTCCACGGGTTCGCCACGCAGCAAGCCGACACAGGGGAAACCGAAACGCCGCCCCGCCGCCGCCAGGGCATGCAGGTGGTTGGAATGGGCGCCGCCCAGGCTGATCACGCCCTCGGCGCCCTGTTCGGCAGCGCGGGCCAGGTGCGGCACCAGCTTGAACCACTTGTTGCCGCTCACCAGCGGATCGATGCGCTCCAGGCGCAACAGGGCGAGGCTCACCGACGCGCGGTCGAGCCAATCGAGACGGATAGGGTCGAGGCTGGCACTGGGCGTCCAGTCGGGCAAGCGAAGGGGCAAGGCGGAGTCCGGCAACGGAGCGGTGAAGAGCGGCAGGATACGGCAGGCGCCGCCCCGCCGCGAGATCAGCTGACGGTGCGCAAGCGGCTGCTGGCCTTGTGGCGCGCGCAGCAGTTGGAATCACCGGCGACGAAGCGGCTGGGCGAATCCACCCGGTCGATGGGCATGGAGCAACGCTCGCCGCTGGGCAGGGCCGCTTCGCAGGTGGGTTGCTGGTAGTGGGTCAGCCACTGGCGGTACTGGGCCTCGGAGACGAAGCACTTGGACGCCGCATAGGCCAGCGGGTTGTCCTGGTAGCGGGCGACGTCCTGCAGCGGGATGGTCAGGTGCCCGGCACCCGGGTGATAGACCACGAAGACCACGCCGAGACGGGCCAGGCGCTCGAGGATCTGGTCGCCCCCCTGGTTCACCAGTTGCTCGCGCTCCTGCTTGAGGCGGTCGATCTCCTGCTGCAGTTGGGCGTCCAGCTCGTTGCGGTAGGCGAGCTCGACGTCGCGGATGGCGATCTGCTCCTTGTAGTCCATCACTGCGGCGGCGATCTTGGCCTGCATCTCGCTGTCGAACTGCGAACGCAGGATGTCCACCTCGGTGCGGCCGTGACGCTCCAGCGCACGCAGCTGCTGGCTCATCTCCTCGCGGGACTTCTGGAAGCCGTCGGTCTGGGTGAGCAGCTGGCGCTTGAGGTCGGCGTTGAGTTCTTCCTGCTGACGCAGGTTCTGCTGCAGGCCCTGGATCTGCTCCTGCAGGCTGCGCGCCTGTTCTTCGGCGGAGAGGCGGTATTTGGCCAAAGCCTCTTCGTTCTGCTGGCCGAGGCTGGCAATGCGCAGGCGCTGCTGCTTGATCAGCTGCGCGGTCTTCAGGCGGTGTTCCTGCTCCAGCTTCTGCGCCAGTTGCTCGGCCACTTCGGCGGACGCATCCGGCGGCGCATACCACTTGTCTTCGGGGGCCATCTGCAGGCGCTGGGGCTCGACCGCCTGGGGCTGGTCGTCCTCCACCATCAGGCCGAGGCCGTTGCGCTTGACGGTATCCCGCACCAGGGCCAGGTCATTGCTGCCCGGGGCCAGGTTCGGGTCCCACATGTGCATCTGGTGCCAGGACACCGGGCACTGGCTGCGGCAGGCGAGGCGGATCGGCCCGGCGCCCAGGTCGGGGCCGCGGCCGGCGCGTTCGGCAAGGTGACGCAGGGGCATGTTCCAGCCGGTGTCGGCCTGGCCCTTCTCGTCGAAGTCCAGGTAGAAGAACACCAGGGAACGGACCAGCAAACGGGGGTTGATCAGCACATACGCCAGGCGCATCTGCTCATCGGCGTACTCGGGCATGTTCACCACACCGTCGAGCATCGCCTCGAATTCGGGGAAGAGCATTTCCTTGCAGACGCCACGCTCATTGAAGAACAGCACGGCTTCAACCATCTGCGGCTTGTTCTGCATGCTCATCGGTTTCCCTCTAGGCCAACGCGGTGAGTCCCTGGGCGGGACGGGTGACATTCCTGTCGGTGGTGCTACGCCTGGGAGACAGGCGTACATCCTGATTCACGGAGTCTAGGGGAAAAAGCGCAACGGGCAATGTGACTGGGTTGGCACTCGACCCGCCCCCATCGGGGAGCGGACCGGGCGCACAGTGAAAATGTGATGGGGTTGGAGACTTTCAGCTTTTCATCGCGGCGAGATAGGGCGCCAGACGGCGTCCCATCTCCTCGCCGAGGGCGGCAAGACCGCTCATCGGGCGGATCATCACCTCGAAATCAACGATCTTGCCCTGCTCGTCGAAGCGGATCATGTCGATACCCTTCAGCTCGCGCTCACCGACCCGGGCACTGAATTCCAGCACCACGCTGAGGCCATCGGCGCTGGCCAGTTCGCGGTGGTAGGCGAAGTCCTCGAACACCTTGATCACGGTATTGAGGATCAGGTTGACCGCCTGCGCGCCCGGGTAGGGCGTGTGCGCCATGGGCGAGCGGAACACCGCCTGCGGGTGCAGCAGCTCGGGCAGCTGGCTCAGGTCCTGGCTGGCGATGAACTGGTGCCAGCGCTGCAGGCTGGCGGCCACGGCGGGATTCAATCGGGCTTCGAGGGACATCGGCTACTCCTTGTTTTTATCAGCCTATAAACAGAACGCCCCGCACGAGGCGGGGCGTCTTTCCATCAGAGTTCGGCGGCGAGGCGCGAGCCCTGGTTGATGGCGCGCTTGGCGTCCAGTTCCGCCGCCACATCGGCACCCCCGATCAGGTGCACGCTCTGGCCGGCGGCGACCAGGCCGTCGTGCAGCTCGCGCAGCGGGTCCTGGCCGGCGCAGATGACCACGGTGTCCACCGGCAGCACTTGCGGCTCGCCTTCGGCGATGCGGATGTGCAGGCCGGCGTCGTCGATCTTCAGGTACTCCACCGCGTTGAGCATCTGCACGTTCTTGTTCTTCAGGCCCGTGCGGTGGATCCAGCCGGTGGTCTTGCCCAGGCCGTCGCCGACCTTGGATTTCTTGCGCTGCAGCAGGAACACCTGGCGTGCCGCCGGGTGCGGCTGGGCCTTGATCCCGGCAACGCCACCACGGGCCTCCAGGTCACCGTCGATGCCCCACTCCTTCCAGAACGCGTCGCGGTCCTGGCTGGTGGCCTCGCCTTCATGGGTGATGAACTCGGAGACGTCGAAGCCGATGCCGCCGGCGCCGATCACCGCGACCTTCTGGCCCACCGGCTTGCGCTGCAGGATGGCGTCCAGGTAGCTGATCACCTTGGGGTTGTCGACGCCGGGGATTTCCGGGGTGCGCGGGGCGATGCCGGTGGCGAGGAGCACCTCGTCGTAGCCGCCCTTGACCAGGTCATCGACGCTGACGCGGGTATTCAGACGCAGGTCGACACCGGTGGTTTCCAGCTTGCGCTTGAAGTAGCGCAGGGTCTCGTAGAACTCTTCCTTGCCCGGCACGCGCTTGGCGACGTTGAACTGGCCACCGATCTCGGCGGCGGCGTCGAACAGGGTCACCTGGTGGCCGCGCTCGGCGGCCACGGTGGCGGCGGACAGGCCCGCCGGGCCGGCACCGACCACGGCGATCTTCCTGGCCTGGGTCACCGGGATGTAGTTGAGCTCGGTCTCGTGGCAGGCACGCGGGTTGACCAGGCAGCTGGTGAGCTTGCCGCCGAAGGTGTGGTCCAGGCAGGCCTGGTTGCAGCCGATGCAGGTGTTGATCTCGTCGGCACGGCCTTCGGCGGCCTTGTTGACGAAGTCCGGGTCGGCAAGGAAGGGGCGGGCCATGGAAACCATGTCGGCGTCGCCTTCGGCGAGCACCTGCTCGGCCACTTCCGGGGTGTTGATGCGGTTGGTGGTGATCAGCGGGATCGAAACCTCGCCCTTGAGCTTGGCGGTGACCTTGGTGAAGGCAGCACGCGGCACCTTGGTGGCGATGGTGGGGATGCGCGCCTCGTGCCAGCCAATGCCGGTGTTGATGATCGTGGCGCCAGCGGCTTCGATGGCCTTGGCCAGGATGACGATCTCTTCCCAGGTGCTGCCGCCTTCCACCAGGTCGAGCATCGACAGGCGGTAGATGATGATGAAGTTCGGGCCCACGGCCTCACGCACGCGGCGGACGATCTCCACCGGCAGGCGCATGCGGTTCTCGTAGCTGCCACCCCAGCGGTCGGTGCGCTGGTTGGTGTGGGCGGCGAGGAACTGATTGATGAAGTAGCCCTCGGAGCCCATGATCTCGACGCCGTCGTATTCGGCCTTCTGCGCCAGTACCGAGCAGGTGACGAAGTCCTGGATCTGCTTCTCGATGCCTTCCTCGTCCAGCTCGCGGGGCTTGAACGGGTTGATCGGTGCCTGGATGGCGGACGGTGCGACGGACTTGGGGCTGTAGGCATAGCGGCCGGCGTGGAGGATCTGCATGCAGATCTTGCCGCCCGCCTCGTGCACCGCCTGGGTGACGACGCGGTGCTTCTCGGCTTCTTCCTCGGTGGTCAGCTTGGCTGCGCCGGAGTAGACACCACCCTCCTCGTTCGGGCCGATGCCGCCGGTGACCATCAGGCCGACGCCGCCACGGGCACGCTCGGCGAAGTAGGCGGCCATGCGCTCGAAGCCGTTGGGCTTCTCTTCCAGGCCGGTGTGCATGGAGCCCATCAGGGTACGGTTGCGCAGGGTGGTGAAGCCCAGGTCGAGGGGCGCGAGCAGGTTCGGGTAGGCGGAAGCGGTCATGGATGTCTCCACAGCGGGCGTTGCATTCACGGAATGCCGCGGCGTCTTGGGCCACGGTCGGTTTATGGGGCAGACGATAGTCAGCCAGCCGGGCGCGCTCAATGATCGAAAGTGACAACTTATTGATCCAAACGCACAGGGCGACTTGGCAAGCGCCATGCGCTCCCCTACCCTGACCGGCACATTCCTCAATGCCGAATCCCATGCGCAAACTGCTGATTGTCCTGGCCTCCGCCCTGTTCGCCGGCGTGCTGGTCAGCTATGCGATCTGGACCGACGAGCGCCCGGTCGGCCACTACCTCTCCGACCTGCGCAGCGAGGTTGCCCTCAACCTCGGCGAGCCCGGCGAGCGCGGCAACCTGCTGGGCATCCAGCCCGAACTCTTCGCCGCCGACTATCAGAGTGTGGACCGCCTGCGCCTGAAGCTCGCCGCCTACCTGGAGAAAGCCCGCAGCGAAGGGCTGCTCAACGAGCGGACCATCGTCGTGCTGCCCGAGCACATCGGCACCTGGCTGGTGGCCGCTGGCGAGAAGAACCAGGTCTACAGCGCCCACAGCCTCGACGACGCCATGCTCTGGCTGGCGGCCGCCAACCCGATGAAACTGGCCCGCGCACTAGTCGCGGCCGAAGGCGAACAACGCTTGGTCGATGCACTCTTCCGCATGAAGGCGACGCGCATGGCGGGCGACTACCAGGCCCTCTTCGGCGGCCTCGCCCGGGACTTCGGCATCACCCTGGTGGCGGGCTCCATCCTCCTGCCCGAGCCGCGCATCGAAGGCGGCAACCTGCTCGCCGAAAGCGGCCCGCTGTACAACGTCAGCCTGGTGTTCGACCACAAGGGCCTGCCCATCGGCCAGCCCCAGCGCAAGCTCTACCCGATCCAAGACGAACAGGGCTTCACCGCCGCCGCAGGCGCCGAACAACTCAAGGTGCTCGACACCCCGGCCGGGCGCCTGGGCGTGCTGATCTGCGCCGACAGCTGGTACCCGGCGGGCTACGCGGCACTGCGTGAACAAGGTGTGGAGCTGCTGGCGGTGCCGGCCTTCCTCAGCGGCAACGGCAGCTGGAGCAAGCCCTGGAACGGCTATAACGGCGCACCGGCGCCGAGTGACGTGAAGCTGCGCGCCGGCGAACTCAGCGAAGGCGAAGCCTGGCAGCGCCTGGCCATGGCCGAGCGCCTGCCGGACAGCGGCGCCCGTGCCGGGCTGACGGTGTTCCTGCGCGGCCAGCTGTGGGACCTGGGCAGCGACGGCCCCGGCCTGGGTACCGATGCCAACGGAACCCGCGTGGCCGATGCCGGGCGTGGCGCCCGGCTGTTGAACATCTGGCTATGAAGCCCACGCGGGTGCGCCTCGGCGACCTCTCGGTGGGTTTCGTGCAGAACCTCGCCGACGCGGTGCGCGAGGCCGGCCAGGACCCAAGCCCCCTGCTCGCCCAGTACGGCCTGGATGCCGCGCGCCTGGCCGAGCCACGTGGGCGCCTGTCGATCCCCCGCTACATGCGCCTGGGCCATGCCGCCATGCAACTGATCGGCGACCCGGCCCTGGGCCTGCTCATGGGGCGCATCAGCCGCCTCAGCCAGGTCGGCCTCACCGGTGTCACCGCCATGCAGGCGCCCAACGTGCGCGAGGCGGCGCGCACACTGATCCGCTTTGAACCGCTCTATGCCCACAACTACCGGGGCCAATCGAGCTTCCACGAGGACGCCGGCGGTGCCTGGCTGCGCTTCTATTCCATCAGCCCCTACAACGCCTACAACCGCTTCGTGGTGGACTCCGTGCTGGCCAGCTGGGCCTGCCAGTTCGGCGCCCTGGTGGGCCAGCCGCTGGTGGTGGAGAAGGTGGAGATCGAGTTTCCCGCCCCCGACTATGCCGAGCGCTACACCGAGCTGTTCGGCTGCCCGGTGGAGTTCGGTGCCAATGCCAATCAGCTGCGCCTGTCGCAACCGACCCTGGCCCTGCGTGGGCGCGAGCATTGCCCCAGCACCTGGCGGCAGTTGCTGGAGCTCTGTGAACAGGATCTGGAGCAGCGCACCCGCACCCGCAGCCTGCGCGAGCGCATCACCCAGTTGCTGGGGCCGCTGCTGCACGGGCGCGAACCCGACCTCGAAGAAGTGGCCGCACGCCTGCAACTGCCGACCTGGACCCTGCGGCGCAAGCTGGCCGAGGAAGGCACGCAGTTCCGCAGCATCCTCAATGACACCCGCCGCGACCTGGCCATGGCCTATATCCGCGACACCGAGCTGGCCTTCGGGGAAATCGCCTACCTGCTGGGCTTCGCCTCGGCCGAGGCCTTCCAGCGTGCCTTCAAGCGCTGGAGTGGCAGCACCCCCGGGGAATTCCGCCGCGCGCAACGCCAGGCGGGCTGATCACATCTCGGTGGCGTCGTCCGCCGGTTCCACCGCGTCCTGCTCGCTGGCGTGGAAGTCGAGAATCTCTTCCTGATAGTCATCCATCGTCGCTCTCCTTTTTCTGTCGTCCCCTGAATGAAACAAGGAACGTGCCAATAGAGTAACGAGCGCGGGTGACCGAAAAATTAACCCAGGGCAATGCCCGGTGCGATGAGCAGGCGCAAGGCGCACTTTTTTCCAGGCAAAGAAAAAGCCCCCAGGTATTTCTACCTGAGGGCTTTCCTTTATATGGCGCAGCGGACGGGACTCGAACCCGCGACCCCCGGCGTGACAGGCCGGT
>NZ_JAOTQU010000023.1:0-126702 GCF_025685765.1 Pseudomonas sp. PDM13
GCAAGCTGCAAGCTGCAAGCTGCAAGCTGCAAGCTGCAAGCTGCAAGCTGCAAGACAATCATGGCCCGGGCCTCGCAAGGAGCCCGGGCTTTTTCTTGCCGCTTGAAACTTGGAGCTTGAAGCTTCCGGCTACGCCGGCACTCTTACCCACCCTTCCATCAATATCCGCGCACTGCGGCTCATGATCGCCTTGGTCACCTGCCACTGGCCATCCACCTGGCGGGCTTCGGCGCCTACGCGCAGGGTGCCGGAGGGGTGGCCGAAGCGTACGGCGCTGCGCTCACCGCCACCGGCCGCGAGGTTGACCAGGGTGCCGGGAATGGCGGCCGCCGTGCCGATGGCAACGGCGGCAGTACCCATCATCGCGTGGTGCAACTTGCCCATGGACAGCGCGCGCACCAGCAGGTCGATGTCGCCGGCCTGCACTTCCTTGCCACTGGAGGTGACGTAGTTTTTCGCCGGCGCGACGAAAGCGATCTTCGGCGTGTGCTGGCGGGTCGCGGCTTCTTCCGGGGTCTTGATCAGGCCCATGCGCAGGGCGCCGGCGATGCGCAGCTTCTCGAAACGCGCCAACTGTTCGGGGTCGCCATTGATCGCTTCGCGCAGCTCAGCACCGGTGTAGCCGATGTCCTGGGCGTTGACGAAGATGGTCGGGATGCCGGCAGTGATCATGGTCGCCTTGAAGGTACCGACACCCGGCACTTCGAGGTCGTCCACCAAGTTGCCGGTGGGGAACATCGAGCCGCCCTCCTCGCCGTCGTCCGACGGGTCGAGGAACTCCAGCACGATCTCCGCCGCCGGGAAGGTCACCCCGTCCAGCTCGAAGTCGCCGGTTTCCTGCACCTGGCCGTTGGTGACCGGTACGTGGGCGATGATGGTTTTCTGGATATTCGCCTGCCAGATGCGCACCACGCAGGTGCCGTTATCCGGAATGCGCGACGGGTCGACCAGCCCGGCGTGAATGGCGAAGGAGCCCGCCGCCGTAGACAGATTGCCGCAGTTGCCGCTCCAATCGACGAAGGCCTTGTCGATGGAGACCTGGCCGTAGAGGTAGTCGACATCGTGGTCGGGCTGGCTGCTCTTCGACAGGATCACGCATTTACTGGTGCTGGAGGTGGCGCCGCCCATGCCGTCGATGTGCGCGGCGTAGGGATCGGGACTGCCGATCACTCGCATGAACAGCCGGTCACGGGCCGCACCCGGCACCTGGCAAGGCTCGGGCAGGTCCTGCAGGCGGAAGAACACGCCCTTGCTGGTGCCGCCACGGATGTAGGTGGCAGGGACTTTCACTTGGGGTAGATGAGCCATGGCTTCGTCATCCTGGAATCTGTTGGGTATCGCCGCGCTCAACGCAGCCCAAGGGCTGCACGCGCTGCGCAGGTTGGGTCGGGCGAAGCGATACCCATGGGGCATCGCCTCGCCCACCCCGCGTTCCCGTCAGGCCGCGGTCGCCTTGAGGAAGTCCTTGGCGAAGCGCTGCAGCACGCCGCCGGCCTTGTACACGCTGACGTCGGCGGCGGTGTCCAGGCGGCAGGTCACCGGCACCTCGACCACCTCGCCGTTGCGGCGGTTGACCACCAGGGTCAGGTCGCAGCGAGGCGAAACGTCGCCCTTGATGTCGTAGGTCTCGGTGCCGTCCAGGCCCAGGGTCAGGCGCGTGGTGCCGGGTTTGAACTCCACCGGCAGCACGCCCATGCCCACCAGGTTGGTGCGGTGGATGCGCTCGAAGCCCTCGGCGACGATCACTTCCACGCCTGCCAGGCGTACGCCCTTGGCCGCCCAGTCGCGGGACGAGCCTTGGCCGTAGTCGGCACCGGCGACGATGATCAGGTTCTGCTTGCGGTTCATGTAGGTCTCGATGGCTTCCCACATGCGCATCACCTGGCCTTCCGGCTCGACGCGGGCCAGCGAGCCCTTCTTCACCTGGCCGTCGACCACGACCATCTCGTTCACCAGTTGCGGGTTGGCGAAGGTGGCGCGCTGGGCGGTCAAGTGGTCGCCACGGTGGGTGGCGTAGGAGTTGAAGTCCTCCTCCGGCAGGCCCATTTTCGCCAGGTACTCGCCAGCGGCGCTGTCCAGCAGGATGGCGTTGGACGGCGACAGGTGGTCGGTGGTGATGTTGTCCGGCAGGATCGCCAGCGGCAGCATGCCCTTGAGCGTGCGCTCGCCGGCCAGCGCGCCTTCCCAGTAGGGCGGGCGACGGATGTAGGTGGACATCGGGCGCCAGTCGTACAGCGGGCTTTCCGCTTCCTCCACGCTGCCCAGGTCGAACATCGGGATGTAGACCTGCTTGAACTGCTCCGGCTTCACCGAGGCCGCGACTATAGCGTCGATTTCCTCGTCGCTCGGCCATAGGTCCTTCAGGGTGACCGGGTTGCCCTGGGCGTCGGTGCCCAGCGGGTCCTGCTCGATATCGAAGCGCACGGTGCCGGCGATGGCATAGGCGACCACCAGTGGCGGCGAGGCGAGGAAGGCCTGCTTGGCGTAGGGGTGGATGCGCCCGTCGAAGTTGCGGTTACCCGACAGCACGGCTGTGGCGTACAGGTCGCGGTCGATGATCTCTTTCTGGATCACCGGGTCCAGCGCGCCGGACATGCCGTTACAGGTGGTGCAGGCATAGGCGACGATGCCGAAGCCCAGCTGCTCCAGCTCCGCCAGCAGCCCGGCCTCTTCCAGGTACAGCTTGGCGACCTTGGAGCCAGGGGCGAAGGAGGTCTTCACCCAGGGCTTGCGCAGCAAGCCCAGTGCGTTGGCCTTCTTCGCCACCAGGCCGGCGGCGATGACGTTGCGCGGGTTGGAGGTGTTGGTGCAGCTGGTGATGGCGGCGATGATCACCGCGCCATCGGGCATCAGGCCCTGGGCTTCCTCGCCACGGCCCGCTTCGAGCTTGGCTTCGTCGGCGATGCCACGCTCGGCCAGTGCCGAGGTCGGCAGGCGGCGGTGCGGGTTGCTGGGGCCGGCCATGTTGCGCACCACGCTGCCCAGGTCGAAGCTCAGCACCCGCTCGTACTCGGCGGTTTTCAGCGCGCTGCTCCACAGGCCCAGGGTCTTGGCGTAGTGCTCCACCAGCGCCACCTGCTCCGGCTCGCGGCCGGTGAGCTTGAGGTAGTCGATGGTCTGCTCGTCGATGTAGAACATCGAGGCCGTGGCACCGTATTCCGGGCACATGTTGGAGATGGTCGCGCGGTCGCCGATGGACAGGCTGTCCGCGCCCTCGCCGAAGAACTCGACATAGGCCCCCACGACGCGTTCCTTGCGCAGGAACTCGGTGATCGCCAAAACGATATCGGTGGCGGTGATGCCCGGCTTGCGCTGGCCGGTGAGCTCGACGCCGACGATGTCGGGCAGGCGCATCATCGAGGGGTGGCCGAGCATCACTGTCTCGGCTTCCAGGCCGCCGACGCCGATGGCGATCACGCCCAGGGCATCCACGTGCGGGGTGTGCGAGTCGGTGCCGACGCAGGTGTCGGGGAACGCGATACCGCCACGCGCCTGGATCACCGGGCTCATTTTCTCCAGGTTGATCTGGTGCATGATCCCGTTGCCGGCGGGGATCACATCGACGTTCTTGAACGCGGTCTTGGTCCAGTCGATGAAGTGGAAGCGGTCCTCGTTGCGGCGGTCCTCGATGGCGCGGTTCTTCTCGAAGGCGTCCGGGTCGAAGCCCGCCGCTTCCACGGCCAGGGAGTGGTCGACGATCAGCTGGGTCGGCACCACCGGGTTGACCTTGGACGGATCACCGCCCTGCTCGGCGATGGCGTCACGCAGGCCGGCGAGGTCCACCAGCGCGGTCTGCCCGAGGATGTCGTGGCAGACCACGCGGGCCGGGTACCAGGGGAAGTCCAGGTCGCGCTTGCGGTAGACCAGCTGCTCCAGGGCAGCGGCCAGCTCAGCCGGCTCGCAGCGGCGCACCAGCTGCTCGGCCAGTACGCGCGAGGTGTAGGGGAGCTTGGCCCAGGCGCCGGCCTGGATCGCCTCGACCGCTTCGGGGGCGTCGAAGTAATCCAGCGCAGTGCCGGGCAGGCGTTTGCGGTGTTGGCTATTCACGGTGTCGTTCATGGTGTTTTCCATGATTGGTTATTTGCGGTCCTTGAGCGGCACGAACTTCAGGTCTTCGGGGCCTGTGTAGTTGGCGCTCGGACGGATGATCTTGCCGTCGATGCGCTGCTCGATGACGTGGCTGGACCAGCCCGAGGTGCGGGCGATCACGAACAGCGGGGTGAACATGGCGGTGGGCACGCCCATCATGTGGTAGCTGACGGCGCTGAACCAATCGAGGTTGGGGAACATCTTCTTGATGTCCCACATCACGCTTTCCAGGCGCTCGGCGATGTCGAACATCTTGCTGTTGCCCTGCTCGGCGGACAGCTCGCGCGCCACTTCCTTGATCACCTTGTTGCGCGGGTCGGCCACGGTGTAAACCGGGTGGCCGAAGCCGATGACCACTTCCTTCTTCTCCACGCGGGCGCGGATATCGGCCTCGGCTTCGTCCGGGTTGTCGTAGCGCTTCTGGATCTCGAAGGCCACTTCGTTGGCGCCACCGTGTTTCGGGCCACGCAGCGCGCCGATGGCGCCGGCGATACAGGAATGCATGTCGGAACCGGTGCCGGCGATCACCCGCGAGGTGAAGGTGGAGGCGTTGAATTCATGCTCGGCATACAGGTTCAGCGAGGTGTGCATGGCGCGCACCCAGGACTCGCGGGGCTTTTCGCCGTGCAGCAGGTGGAGGAAATGGCCGCCGATGGAGTCATCGTCGGTTTCCACCTCGATGCGCTTGCCGTTGTGGCTGAAGTGGTACCAGTACAGCAAGGCCGAGCCCAGGGACGCCATCAGCTTGTCGGCGATATCGCGGGCGCCGGGGTGGTTATGGTCGTCCTTCTCGGGCGACACACAGCCGAGCACCGACACGGCGGTGCGCATCACATCCATCGGGTGGGCCGACGGCGGCAGTTGTTCCAGGGCGGTTTTCAGCGCCGCCGGCAGGCCGCGCAGGGCCTTGAGCTTGGCCTTGTAGCCGGCCAGCTCGGCCACGTTGGGCAGCTTGCCGTGGACCAGCAGGTGGGCGATCTCTTCGAATTCGCAGCGGTTGGCGAAGTCCAGCACGTCATAGCCACGGTAGTGCAGGTCATTACCGGTGCGGCCGACGGTGCACAGGGCGGTGTTGCCGGCGGCGGTGCCGCTCAGGGCCACGGACTTCTTCGGCTTGAAGCCCGGAGTGGTGGTTTCGGTGGTGCTCATCGGGTATCTCCTCGAGTCTTTTTGTTCTGGTGCGCTCAGCTGATGCGGTGGGCTGAAGCGGATCGCCGCCCGGCCCACCCTGCATCCCTAGCTTGCAGTGCTTATTTCTTGCCGGCGGCGAACAGCGCGTCGAGCTTCTGCTCGAAAGCGTGGTAGCCAATGCGGTCGTACAGCTCCGCGCGGGTCTGCATCAGCTCGATCACGTCTTTCTGATGGCCGTTCTGGCGGATCGAGGTGTAGACGGCTTCGGCGGCCTTGTTGGCGGCCCGGAAGGCCGACAGCGGGTAGAGCTGGATGGCCACTCCGACCGACGCCAGCTCATCGCGGGTGAACAGCGGGGTGGCGCCGAACTCGGTGATGTTGGCCAGCACCGGCACCTTCAGGGCGTCGACGAAGCGCTGGTAGGTCGGCAGGTCATAGGCGGCCTCGGCGAAGATGCCGTCGGCACCGGCTTCCACGTAGCGCAGGCAGCGCTCGATGGCGGCGTCCACGCCTTCAGCCTGGATGGCGTCGGTACGGGCGATGAGGAAGAAGTCCGGGTCGGTCTTGGCGTCGGCGGCGGCACGCACGCGGTCGACCATTTCCTCGCAGGAGACGATCTCCTTGCCCGGGCGGTGTCCACAGCGCTTGGCACCGACCTGGTCTTCGATGTGGGCGGCGGCGGCGCCGGCCTTGATCAGGTTCTTGACGGTGCGCTCGATGTTGAAGGCGCTGGGGCCGAAGCCGGTGTCGATGTCCACCAGCAGCGGCAGGTCGCAGACGTCGGTGATGCGGCGCACGTCGGTGAGCACGTCATCCAGGGTGTTGATGCCCAGGTCCGGCAGGCCCAGGGAGCCCGCCGCCACGCCACCACCGGAGAGGTAGATGGCCTTGTAGCCCGCGCGCTTGGCCAGCAGCGCATGGTTGGCGTTGATGGCGCCGATGACCTGCAGCGGGCTTTCCTCGGCAATGGCGTCGCGGAAGCGCAGGCCGGCGGATTTCTGACTCATGACTCACCTCGTTGTTCTTCTGGGAGTTTGGCGACGGCGCCCTGGTAGTGGCGCTCGATGTTGCGCTTGGAAGCACCGATGTGACGGCGCATCAGCAGCTCGGCCAGCTCGCCGTCACGGTCGGCGATGGCATCGAGAATTCGGTGGTGCTCGGCGAAGGCCTGGCGCGGCCGGTTGGGCACGCTGGAGAACTGCAGGCGGTACATGCGCACGAGCTGGTAGAGCTCGCCGCAGAGCATGCGGGTCAGGGTCTGGTTGCCGCTGCCCTGGATGATCCGGTAGTGGAAGTCGAAATCGCCTTCCTGCTGGTAGTAGCCGACGCCGGCCTGGAAAGCGGCGTCGCGCTCGTGGGTCTCCAGCACGGCACGCAGATCGTCGATCTCCGCCTGGGTCATGCGCTCGGCGGCGAGGCGGCAAGCCATGCCCTCAAGGGATTCGCGGATTTCGTAGAGCTCGATCAGCTCGGCATGGCTGAGGGAGACCACCCGCGCACCGACGTGGGGCACGCGAACCAGCAGCTTCTGCCCTTCCAGGCGGTGGATCGCCTCGCGCAGCGGGCCCCGGCTGATGCCATAGGCGCGGGCCAGCTCCGGCTCGGAGATCTTGCTGCCGGGCGCGATCTCGCCCTTGACGATGGCCGCCTGGATGCGCCGGAAGACGTGCTCGGAGAGGGTTTCCGAGTCTTCGGCCTGGGTGACGGGTGCTTCTGCTGCATCAAGCATGATTGTCGACACATTGAAAAATCACCCCGCAAAATTAACGCCTACAAGCAGTCCAGTCAAACCAAAACACAGCCATTGTCGACAATCGTCGTAGATCGCAAAAAATTCATTTGAACCCGTCACAGCCTTAACAAAGCGTCATAAGCGTCTGTCGCCCCGGAAAACCTGCGTGTTAGAATGCGCCGCTCATGCGCCTGGCGGGGCGCTGCTAGACTCGTACGCCAGGCGCCGAGGCCATCAGGCCAGGCATCGGGCATCAGCACCTCGAACGCTACCCAAGGACTCATGACTCTCAAGCCCTTCGCATTGCTCATATGCCTGCTAGCACTGCCAGGCCTCAGCCTCGCCGCCGACAAGACCATCTATGGTCTGAACGAATACGCCCGTCTTGCCGGCCTCGACCTGGTGGTCGCCGCCAAGCTCGACACCGGCGCCAAGACAGCCTCCCTCAGTGCCCGCGACATCAAGCGCTTCAAGCGTGATGGCGAGACCTGGGTGCGCTTCTACCTGGCCATCGACGACGCCCACGCGCACCCCATCGAGCGGCCGCTGGCACGTATCAGCAAGATCAAGCGCCGCGCCGGCGACTACGACCCGGATGAAGACAAGACCTACACCGCGCGCCCGGTGATCGAGCTCGACATCTGCATGGGCAGCGCCCTGCGCACGATCGAAGTGAACCTCACCGACCGTAGTGCTTTCCAATACCCGCTTCTGATCGGTTCCGAGGCGCTCAAACGCTTCGATGCACTGGTCGACCCGAGCCTTAAATACGCTGCCGGCCAACCCGGCTGTGCCACTGACGCAAACTCTGCCGAGTAACTCACATGCGCTCTCTTACCCTGCATCTGAAAGTCCTGATCACCCTGCTGGTGACCCTGGGCATTCTGATAACGGCCTACCAGATCTTCATTCAGGGCATCCCGATCACCGAGGATGAGACCGACGACCTCTGGAACATCGACGCCAAGGTCGAATTCCAGGCCAGCCCGCGCGACCCGATCAAGGTGCAGATGTTCGTGCCGCCGTTGAACCGGGACTACGTCAGCCTCAATGAGAGCTTCATCTCCAACAACTACGGCGTGAGCATCAATCGCGTGGACGGCAACCGCAAGGTGACCTGGTCCGCCCGCCGCGCCAACGGCAACCAGACCCTCTACTACCGCCTGGTGCTGACCAAGCGCTACAGCGGCGAGAAGCCCAAGGACAAGGGGCCGATCTTCCGTGACAGCATCCCGGTCGAGGGCGCCGAGAAGATCGCCGCTGAAGCCCTGCTGGCCCCTATCCGCCAGCACTCGGCCGACGTCGAGACCTTCATCAGCGAAACCATCAAGCGCACCAACAACCTGAACGACGACAACGTCAAGTTGCTGCTCGCCGGCGACCAGAGCACCTCGAACAAGGCCAAGGCCATCGAGCTGCTGCTGTCCATCGCCCACGTACCGATGGAACGCGTGCACACCATCCGCCTGGCCGCCGACCAGCCGCAGAGCCCCGAGCTCTGGCTGCGCAGCTTCAACGGCGAGAACTGGCTGTACTTCAACCCGGATACCGGCGAACAGGGCCTGCCTGCCGACCGCCTGGTGTGGTGGACCGGTGACGACAACCTGATCACCGTCGACGGCGGCAAAAAGGCCCAGGTGACCTTCAGCCTGAACAACAGCGAGATGAACGCCATCCGCCTGGCCAAGCTGACCGACGAGAACACCGACGCCGACTTCCTCGAATACTCGCTCTACGGCCTGCCGCTGCAGACCCAGCAGACCTACCAGATCATGATCATGATCCCCATCGGTGTGCTGGTGATCCTGATCCTGCGCAACCTCGGTGGCCTGCAGACCCTGGGTACCTTCACCCCGGTGCTGATCGCCCTCGCCTTCCGCGAGACGCAGCTGGGCTTCGGCATCGCGCTGTTCACCATCATCACGGCGTTGGGCCTGTCACTACGGTCCTACCTCGAACACCTGAAGCTACAGATGTTGCCCAGGCTATCGGTGGTGCTGACGTTCGTGGTGATCCTGATTGCGGTCATCAGCCTGCTCAGCCACAAGCTGGGCCTGGAACGCGGCCTGTCCGTGGCGCTGTTCCCGATGGTGATCCTGACCATGACCATCGAACGCCTGTCCATCACCTGGGAAGAGCGTGGCGGTGGCCATGCCTTCAAGGTCGCCATCGGCACCCTGTTCGCCGCCACCCTGGCGCACCTGCTGATGACCGTGCCGGAGCTGACCTACTTCATCTTCACCTTCCCGGCCGTGCTGCTGATCATGGTGGGCTTCATGCTGGCGATGGGCCGCTACCGCGGCTACCGCCTGACGGAGCTGTTCCGCTTCAAAGCCTTCCTGAAGGACTGAGCCATGTTCGGCCTGATCAAGACGTGGAAAGCCCTGGAAGCCAAAGGCATCATGGGCATCAACCGTCGCAACGCGGACTACGTGCTGAAGTACAACAAACGGCACCTGTACCCGATCGTCGACGACAAGATCATCACCAAGATGCGCGCCATCGAGGCGGGCATCCACGTGCCGGAAATGTACGGGATCATTTCCACCGAGAAGGAAATCGACAAGCTCGACGAGATCATCGGCGAGCGCAACGATTTCGTGATCAAGCCCGCCCAGGGTGCCGGCGGTGACGGCATCCTGGTGATCGCCGACCGCTTCGAAGGCCGTTACAAGACGGTCTCCGGGAAGATCATCAGCCACGAGGAGATCGAGCATCAGATCTCCTCGATCCTCACCGGCCTCTACTCCCTCGGCGGGCACCGTGACCGCGCGCTGATCGAGTACCGCGTGACCCCGGACCAGATCTTCAAGAGCATCAGCTACGAGGGCGTACCGGACATCCGCATCATCGTGCTCATGGGCTACCCCGTGATGGCGATGCTGCGCCTGCCCACCCGCCAGTCCAACGGCAAGGCCAACCTGCACCAGGGCGCCATCGGCGTGGGTGTGGACCTGGCCACCGGCGTCACCCTGCGCGGCACCTGGCTGAACAACAAGATCGCCAAGCACCCGGACACCACCAACGCGGTAGACGGCGTGCAGCTGCCCAACTGGGACGGCTTCATGAAGCTGGCGGCCGGTTGCTACGAGCTGTGCGGCCTGGGCTACATCGGTGTCGACATGGTGCTGGACCAGGAAAAGGGCCCGCTGATCCTCGAGCTCAACGCCCGCCCCGGCCTGAACATCCAGATCGCCAACGACTGCGGCCTCACCCATCGCGCCCACGCGGTGGAAGCCCGCATCGCCGAGCTGCAGGAAAAGGGCATCGTGGAAACGCCCGAGGAGCGCGTGCGCTTCTCCCAGGAACTGTTCGGCCACGTGCACCCCGCCGAACTCTGATCCGCCTTGCTGCAATGAAAAAGCCCGGCCATGTGCCGGGCTTTTTCATGCCAGGGATTCGGAGTGGAGGTGCGCAGAGATGTAGGGCGGGTGAAACCCGCGAAGGCTCGATGCAGGGGATCGTCGGGTTGCACCCAACCTACGCCACCCCCCTCAGCCCCACTACCTGACGATCGCCAGCTCGAATGCGCCCTCGTCCACGTGCTCGTGTACCTGCATGCCGGCCTCGCTGACGGCCAGGTCCTGCATCGGGCGCTTGAAGGGTTTGTTGTCGAGGGTGTTGAGGCTGCGGTCCTCGTCGGTGGTGAGCAGCAGCGCGTAGCGCTCGCCCTGGTTGGCGCGGACCTGCACAGTGCCCTCGATGTAGGCGTAGCGGTACCAGGTCTCGCCATGCAGCTGGTAGACGGCGTCGCTCACCAGGCGCGTCGGGCGCTTGGCCTCGTCGAGGAAGAGGATCGAGGGGTAGACCACCTGGCGGTTGGCGAAGCTGCGAATGCGCAGGCCATAGGCGCGCCCGGAACGCGGCAGCTTGAGGGCCGCGTAGTAGCTGCGGCCCATGGGGAAGGCGAAGCTGGGGGAGAAGCGGTTGAGCTCCTCGTAGCGCGGCTCCTCGGCGGAAAGCTCGGTGAAATCGCCCTCCGGCAACTGCCCGCAGCACTGGTCGACCAGCCCCTGGTAGAGCGACTTGTCGCGCTCTTCGCTGCCCTCCAGCAAGGCCTTCATCGCCTCGCTGGGCTGGCCGTCCAGCGACGGCAGGATGGCCGCCTTGCGCTCGAACTCCACCTGCCGGCTCTCGGTATAGGCCACCGGTTGCCCGGCGCCCTCCTCCGCCTGGGGTTCGTCACCCTTGGCCGGCACCCTGGAGTTGTGGGTACGCCCCTGCTCGTCCACCCAGGTGAAATAGCCCGCGCCGTTCTCCGGTCGCGAATAACCGCGCCCTTCCAGCACATCCGCATCGATGTACTCGGTGGAGCGTGCACCACTGGGCAGCAGGTAGTCGCGCTGCCCCGCCGGCACCTGGCCCGCCGCGTAGAAGCTGTTCTGCAGGTTGCCGCTGGCATCCACCCAGGTGAAGTAGCGACGCTTCTGCTCGCCACCGTTGTTGCTGCCCGGCCAGCCCGTAGCGCCCTGCTCCTGCAGGCGCGCCAGGTCGCTGCGGCTGATGCGCTGGGCCGCCTGGCGCTGCTGCTCGCCGTAGCGCTCGCCGACGAAGCTGTTGTGCACCCGGCCGTTGTCGTCGATCCAGGTCAGGTAGCGCCCGCTGGCAGCCTGAACCTGGGGCTGGATCGCCAGGGCGGTGATGAGGAAAAGAGCAGCACGGGTCTTCATCAGAATGTCGTCGTGTAGGTCATGGCCACGATGTAGGCCTTCACCGAGGTCGTCACGTCCTGGCCCGCATAGGGGTTGTAGACCAGATTGTCGATGCCGGTGCAGTTGAGGTTGCAGCTGGTGTTGGCCTTGGTGGTTTGAGTGGTGACGAAGTAGTTGAAGCCCAGGTCGATGGTGGTGTCCTTGTCCCAGCGATAGCCCAGGCCCAGGCCGTAGAGCTGGGCATCGCCGATGGGCGCCAGCACGTCGGCCTTGTTACCAGGGATGGCCGAGGGGCGCCATTCGTAGCCCGCGCGCAGGGCCAGGCGGTCGGTGACGTCGTACTGCGCGCCCACGGCCCAGCTCCAGGTGTCGCGGTAGCCGCGATCCAGGGTCAGGGTGGTGGCCGTGGCCTTGCCACCGCCGAAGTTCTTGGCGATGCGCAGCACGTCCAGCTCGCGGTCGAACTCGATCTCGAACTCGTTCCAGTCGCTGTAGCCGCTCCATTTCAGGTCGGCGTTGAACTGCCAGCGCTCGAAGGGCCGGATCTTGATGCCGGTGGAGAAGTTGTCGGGGTAGGTCATGGTCAGGCTGGCATTGCCCACTTCCTCGTCGACATTGCCGTAAGGGAAGAGCGGGCTGAGGATCTGCCCGAAAATCGCGCCCTGGAAGCCGGTCCAGAACCCTTGCCAGTCCTTGGAGTAATCCACCCGGTACTTGCCCTGGAGGTGCATGCGCGCCTCGCTCTGGTAGGTGGCGCCCCAGGCGAACCAGTCGGTGGGCTCCCAGAGCACGCCGATGTTCCATGTGGGCGACAGCGACTGCTGCAGGTCCAGGTCGATATTGGCCAGGGTATCGAAGGGGCCGAATCGACCACCGCATACGTTGATGATCGTGCCGATCATCTCTTCCAGCCCGGGCTCGCAGAGCACCTTGTTGAGCAAGCCCACCAACCCGGTAAGCATGCTCGGGTTACGGAAGTCCTCGTTCAGCGCCAGGGCCTGGTGGGAGAACCCCACCGACAGACCCACCGCCAGTTCGTCGTTCACCTGGTATCCCACGGAGGGCGAGAAATAGGTGATGCGCTGGATGGCCACCTCGCGCCCCTGGTAACGGCCCGGATCGCTGTCCGAGTCCCGCGAATAGCCCAGGGCCATGGGTGCATAGACGTTGGTGGCGAAGGTGAACTTGGAGCCCGGCGGGTTGATCGACAGGCCCGCCAGGGGTGCCACCAGCAGCGGCATGTCGGTCATGCCGCCCATGCCGGGCAGGTACATGGCCGGCGTCAGGGTGCGGCTGCTGGAGTTGGCCACGGGGTCGTCAGTGAACCCCATGACATTGTAGCCCTCCGGTGCGTCGAACTCGGCGCGGATATCCATCACCCCGGCGATCATCTTCACCGTGGTCTGGCGGCCCTTGAGCTTGGTCAGCGCCGCCGGGTTGTAGTGCACCGCGTCGATCCCGGTGGAGTCGGCGGTCACGGCGTTGGCCATGGCCATCGCCTTGGGGTTGCCAATGGTCAGGTCGTTGGCCAGTTGCGCCTGCACGCCACCCGCCCAACCGGCCCCCAACCCCGCCAGCGCCAAGGCCAGCGGCGAAATTCGCATCGTCATGTCCCTGCCTCGCCGGTTACTGGGCCTTCAGGCCCTTGATGTCCAGAGGAACGGAGAACCCCAGCATCACGTCCGGGGAGTCCTCGGTCATGCCGAAACCGGCGTTGATGTTGACGATGTAGTCGGGAGAGGTCCGCAGGCCGAGCGAGAAGTTCATGATCGCGCTGGTCTGCTCGGTGCCCTCGAATTCCGCGTCGCCGAAGGTGTAGGTCGGCTTGGTGGTGTAGGCCATCTGGTAGGAGGTGGCCAGGGACACGTCGTAGGACAGCGCATAGGCGAAGCCCATGCTCAGGGACAGGGTGTTGCCCGGGTCCACGTCCTCCAGCAGGCGGCCGCCACGGTTCTGGTGGATGTCGTGCACCGGCATGTTGTAGGTGTATCCGACCGAGCCGAACAGCACGACCGGGTCGATCACATAGGAGGTGTTGGCCCCCACGCCCAGGCTGTAGTAGCCGTTGCCGGTGGACAGGTCCGTCTCGTTGTTGATGTCGAAGGGGCTCTCGCCGGTGGGCAGGCCGAGGGTCGCGAACAGGGTGGTGACCGGGCGCCCGCGGGTGGCGGACCAGGGTTGCCAGCGCAGGCTGCCGGATACGTCGCCGAGGCTGTAGACGTTGACGTCGCGCTCGGTGTCGTACTTGGCCACGAAGGGCAGGCGCACGCTGAAGGTCAGGTTGTCCCAGATGCCGTAGTCGAAGGTGAAGGAGTTGGTGAAGGTGTGCTGGGCTTCGCTGCGGGGAATCACGCTGTAGACGTTGGTGCCGGTGCGGACCTGTTCGATCTGCACATCACGCACCAACGAATAATCGAAGCCGTAGGTGAGCGTGCGCTCGCCTTTCTTCAGCAGGGTGTAGCTCTTCTCCGAGGCCTGGAATACCTGCTCCAGCGCCTTGGCGCTGTCGGCATCCCCTTCCTTCTTGGTCAGCGCCTCACGCGCATCGTCCACCGAGCTCTCCTCGGCCCACAGCGGCCCACAGGCGCCCAGCGCCAGCACGGCCAGCCATGCGTATCCCCTCACTCCCATGGCACCTTTACCCCTGGTTTTATTCTTACTTATGCGGGTTTTTTTATTTGCGTCTTATGTACTGGATGTCGCCTCCCGAGCCCAGCTGGTCGATCTGGTTCTCGGTGAATTTGGTGATCTGCGGGAACTGCTGGAACGCCAGCAGGCTGACGGTACGATCGTCCACCAGGCGCAGGTCGCGCTCGGTCAAGGCCATGGCGTTTGGCGGTTCGTTGCCTGTCGGGTAGATCACGAACAGCACGTTCCCATCCCACACCTCCTCGAACCGGGTGCGGGTGAAGCTGATGTTTCCCAGGGCGGGATCAGCGATGAACACGTGATCGTTGTAGACGTCGCGCACCACTACGAAATGCTTGAAACCACCGTAGTGAATGGGTACCAGCGCGGGGTGCTCCAGTTGGTCGAGGTCCTCGAACTCGGCCCGGAATCCTCCGCTCTTGTAGCCCAGCGCCCCCACGAAGCGTTTCATGTCCAGCAGCGAGAAACCGCGTCGTTCGACGATCTTGTCGGCCTCGCCATAACGCAACAGCCCTTCCATCACCTGGCGCTCCTCGAGGTTGCGCCCGAGGTAGTAGTCCAGCAGCCCGGTCAGCGCGGCGGAACCGCAGCTGTAGTCATAGGCCTGGCGGA
The DNA here is from genome assembly GCF_025685765.1 of Pseudomonas sp. PDM13. Taxonomy (NCBI): domain Bacteria; kingdom Pseudomonadati; phylum Pseudomonadota; class Gammaproteobacteria; order Pseudomonadales; family Pseudomonadaceae; genus Pseudomonas; species Pseudomonas sp. PDM13. The sequence continues at coordinate 14,866 of NZ_JAOTQU010000023.1, forward strand.
TGACGTTGCGGAACTGCAGCTGGCTCATGGGCTCCGGATTGACGGTCTCCCGGTAGGGACCGTTGGGCACCATGGCCTGGGTGATGTTCACGGAGCCCTTGGGCTGTGGCTTGGTGTCCACGGCCTGGGTGAACCCGAACAACCCCAGCAGACTGCCGACCAGGATCTCGATCATTGCCGTTCCGAAATGCAGGGCTTACGAAAGAAAGGCCCGCCGGCCGAAGCCGACGGGACCTTCCGCATCACAGGATGGAGCGACCTATCAGTGGCCCCAGACCTTGATGGTGGTACCGGCCAGGTTCAGGTCGCTGACGGCCAGGGAACCGATGCTGGCGGCAGAGGCGTCGCCCATGCGGATGGCACCGACGCTCAGCTCGCCAGTGATGGTCGGCAGGGTGATCTGCAGTTTGTCGCTGGCGCCGGCGGCGGAGCCACCGTCGATCACGTCAACCAGGATCGGCGCGCTGTCGGAGATGTTGAAGCCGGAGAAGGCGATGGTTTCAAGGCGCAGGCTGCCGGTGGCGCTGCCTTCCTTGTCGTTGTAAACCACGCTGCCGATGGTGCCGTTGAAGTTACCGGAGATGCTGATGCCATCCTGACCGGTAACGCTGGAAAGAGCGGAGTCATCCATGGCTTTCAGGTCGGCTTGGGCCATGAAGGGAGCAGCGAGCACAGCAGCGGCGAGAGCCAGTTGTTTGAAGCTTTTCATTGTTGTTATCTCCAAGGTTCACAGGTGGGTTGCCCCGGGGGCCTGCCGCCTACCTCCTGTCAGCGGCAGTCGGGTCGGTTTGCACCGACCTCCAGCACGAGCGCTGCTTCCCTATGCGCGCCGGTCTGGACTCGTGAAGCACTAGGCTTCTCGACCTGGTTCTCACGTTACTGAGCCCCCGCTCCGCTGCCAGCCCATCCAAGGGATGGAGGATGGCAACTTGCTGTTTTTTTAGTGGCATCAGGCCTCGCTGAGCAGGCCCAGGCTCTTGCCCTTGAGCACCGCCTGGGTGCGGCTGCGCACGCCCAGCTTGGCGAACAGGTTGTGCAGGTGCCATTTGATGGTCGCTTCCGACAGGTGCACCGCCTGGGCGATGTCCCGGTTGGACAGGCCGGCCGCGACGAAACGCAGGATTTCCCGCTCGCGGTGGCTCACATCCTGGTTCTCGTCGAAGGTTTCCGGGTCCACCGCCAGGCGCCGGCACTGCTCGCGCAGCGTCTCGGCGATGCCCTGCCAGGCCCCGGCCTTCTTGGGCTCGGCGGCACGCCAGGCTTCCCACAGCGGCAGCAGCCACAGGGCATCGTCCTGGAACAGGCGCCGGTAGCCGCGGTTCCAGGCTTCCTCGATGGTGGGCAGGAACAGGGCGAAGGCCTTGTCGCTGTTACCTTTGCGCCAGTAGGCCACGGAAAGTAACAGGGACAGGCGCAGGCGCCGGTCGCGCTGGTGCTCGGCGCCCTGGCGGGCGAGGCAGGTTTCCAGCGCGCTCTGCGCCTTCTCCGGCCGCCGCTCGGTCAGGGCCAGGCGAGCGACGGACAAGGCCAGCGCCGTATGGGCATCGGCATAGCGCGCCAGCGGCAAAGCCGCCAGGTGGCGCTCCAGCTGCAGACACACGCGCTCGGCTTCATTGGGGCGACGCAGCCACAGCAGGAACTGCACCTTGCAACCCATGCCGTGGGCGAACACCCGCTCGTAACCCGGCCCCTGGAGGCCGGCGAGCCAGTCATCCAATTGATTGAGCGCCTGCTCCGGCTCACCGGCGAAGAAGCGCGCCCGCGCCATCACCAGTTGCCCACGGCTGATCAGCTCCACCGGCGTCGCCACGTCGCGCCAGGTGGTGGCCAGGGGCAGTTCGGCGAGCACCGCCGCATGGCGATCCTGTTCGTAAAGCAGGTCGGCGTACGCCAGCACCAGCGGCCCACCCACGCGGCTGCGACGACCGAAGACCCGCTCGACGCGGCCACGGGCGATCTCGGCGATGGAGCGGCCGCGTTCCAGCTCGCCACTCTCCTTGCAGATCAGCGACTCGATCAGGCTGGTCATCACATGCAGGTATTCGCTGTCGACGATGCGCAGGCAATCCCGCGCGGTGGCGATGGATTTCGACGCGTCGCCGAACTCCCCCAGCAACGCATAGGCCGCCGCCTGCACGCAGGACAGGCTGGCGCGGAACACCGGCTGGTTGTCCGGCACCATGGCCAGCCACTGGCGGGCGACCTTGAGGCAGCTTTCCAGCTTGTCCTGGTACAGCAGCACCAGCGCCTTGAGCACCTGGGAGGCGGCCAGCAGCTCGCCGAGGCCGAAGTGAATGACCTTGCCGCGCCCCTGCAGCAGGCGGGTGCTGACCTCTTCGATCAGCGCCTCGGACTCGGCGAATTTCTGCTCGAAGGCCAGCTGCCAGGCGTAGAAGATCTGGAACACCGGGTGCTCGCGGATCACATCGGCGGGCACTTCCTTGAGCATCGAGAGGATGCCGTAGACGCGGTTGCCGGCGATCAGCCGAGCACCCTGGCGCTCCAGCAACTCGGCGGCGAAGCCGTAGTCACGGCCACGCAGGGCGTACTTGATGGCGCGGTCCGGCAGGTCGTGGCTCTCGCACCAGCGCGCGGCGGCATGCAACAGCGTGGCGCTGTCGGTGTGGCGTTGCAGGCGGCCCTGGAGGAATTCGGCGAACAGGTGGTGGTAGCGGAACCACTCGCCCTGCTCGTCCAGGGCGATGACGAAGAGCTGCTCGCGCTGCAGGCGCATCAGCATGTCCAGGCCGTCGCGGCGGCCGGTCAACGCGTTGCACAGGTCGGCGCAGAACTCATCGAGCACCGAGGTCTGGTCAAGGAACTGCTGCAGGGCCAGGGGCAGGCTGTTGACCACGTCCTCGGCCAGGTAGTCGGCGATATTGCGCTCGGTACCGGTGAGGCTGGCGAGGAAGGCCTTGCGGTCCGGGTGCCGCGCCAGGGCCAGGCTGGCCAGGTGCAGCGCGGTGATCCAGCCCTCGGTGCGGGCATGCAGCTGCTTCAGCTCGCTGCGGCTCAGCTCCAGCTCACGGACCTCGCGGAAATACGCCTCGGTTTCCTCGAGGGACAGGCGCAGGTCTTCCGCCTGCAGCGTGAAGGCCTCACCCTCGATGAACAGGCTGCGGGGGGTGAAGCGGGTGGCGCTGACCAGGTGCACGTTGCGCGGCAGGCGCTCGACCAGGTGACGGGCGCCCTGCTCCAGGCTGGCGTGGCGGATGCGATGGAAGTCGTCGAGCATCACGTAGAGCTCGCCGTCGAGGCGCTGCAGGTCACTGACGAAGGCGTCGATGATCGCCTCCACCGGCCAGTTCACCTCGCCACGCAACAACCCGGCGGTGTTGCTGCCGAAGCCCGGCTTCACCGCCTCGACCGCAGCGACCAGGTATTGCAGCAGGCGCTGGGGCTCGCTGTCGGAGTCATCGCAGGACAGCCAGGCGACCCGTGCACCGGCTTGCTGCAGCTTCTCGCGGAACAGGCTGAGCACGGTGCTCTTGCCGAATCCTGCGGGAGCGCTGAGCACCATCACACGCTGGCTGCGAGCCTCGAACAGACGGTCGATCAGGGCCTTGCGCGCCAGGCGCGGACGGCCGCCGGAATCCGGCGGGAAGAGCTTGGTACGCAGCATCGGGAAGGGCAGCGCATCGCTGGACGGGGCGTTCATGCTTCCAGCAGCCCCAGTTCCCGCGCCCGGCGTATCGCCTGGGTGCGATTGCGCACCTTGAGCTTCTCGTAGATGTTGTGCAGGTGCCATTTCACGGTCCCCAGGGCCAGCGAGAGCTGCTGGCCGATTTCCTCGTTGGAAAGTCCCTTGGCCGCCAGCAGGACCACCTCGCGTTCGCGGTCGGTGAGCCCTTCTTCCAGCACATCCTGTGACTTGCGTACGTCCTGGCCCGGCCAGATGGCCAGCAGGCTGCGAATGAACCCCTGCAGCGCGGGCTGGCGCTCGGCGGCTTCCAGTTGCTGCAGCAGCAGGCGGATGGCATCGCCCTCCTCCACGAACAGGCTGCGCACATCCTCGCGCTCGGCACTCAGCAGGCACTGCACCAGCAGGCTCTGGGCCCGTTCCTGGTAGCCCAAGCGCTGGTAGCTGAGGGCGGCCAGCAGGTCGAGGCGCAGGCGCTGCAGGCCATGCCAGCCGGGTTGCAGCTGGGCACGCAGCTGGTTGATCTCGTGCAGCGCCTCGCTGTAATGCCCACGCGCCTGCTGCAGGCGCACGCGGATCAGCCCCTGGGTCCAGAGCACCGGGTTGAACCCGCGCTTGGCGTAGTCGGCGGCGAGCTTGGTCCAGTCCACCGCCTTCAGGCGCAGCTCGGCCCGCTTGATGCGGTCGGTCGCCGGCTCCTGGAGGATCAGGGTCACCTCGTCGGCCACCGCCTGCACGTAGAAGCGCCAGGAGTGGTTGCGCGCCGCCAGGTTCTGCATCAGCACCAGGCTGGCCAGGGCTTCCTTGGGCTTGTCCTGCATGCGCTGGATACGCGCGAGGAAGAGCATGCCCTGGGCATAGATATCGATGGGCTTGATCACGTCCACATGGTTGAGCGCCCAGCGCAGGCGCTCTTCCAGGCCATCCAGGCGCCCCTGCTGGTAGGCGATCAGCGATTCGATGATCACCGGCAGGGCCAGGGCCCGGGACTTCTCGCCGAACAGCGGCATCAACTGGGCGCGCATCTGCTCGTGCAGCAGCTGGGCCTGCTTGACCTGGCCCTGCTCCAGGGAGAGAAGCACCTCCACGTTGCCCAGTTGCATGTCGAGGTAGCGCCCTTCGAGGAAGTGGTTGCGTTGCTGCGCCAGGGCCAGCAGGCGCCGTGCCTGTTCGGGCTGGGCGAGGATCACCAGGGCCAGGGCGCCGATCACCAGCATGGCCACTTCGAGGAAGGCCTCGTGCTGGCCGAGCAGGCCCTCCACCTTGCGCGCCAGGCTCACGCAGAGGTCGAGGTCGTCCTTCTGCAACGCGATGGCAGCCTTCACCGCCAGCGCGGCCAGGTACTTGTCGCTCAGCGGCGCCTGGGCGCCGGTGCCGCCCCAGCGCGCCAGTAGCTCGTCGAGCATCTGGTTGGCTTCGGGCAGGGCCAGCTCGGTGGCGCGGTTCCACACATCGGCGAGGATCAGCGTCGGGTAGCGCTCGGCGATGTCGTCGGGCACGAACTGGCGCCAGCGGTAGATCTGGTTCAGCTGGCCACGGTTGATCAGCTCCAGGCCGCAACCGTCCACCAGCGCGGCGAGCATTTCCGGGTCTTCGGCCAGGCAGGCGTGCTCGATGGCGAGGTTCTGCATGTGGTGGTTGGTGAACCACAGGCTGGCATTGAAGTGCAGCTGCTTGAAGCGTTCCGGCTCCTGGGCCACCAGGCGGGCCCGGAGGAAGTCGGCGAACAGGTGATGGAAGCGGTACCACTGGCGCTCGCGGTCCAGGGGCAGGAGGAACAGCTGCATGGTTTCCAGTTGCTCCAGCAGGGCCTGGCCGTCGTTGCGCCCGGTCAGGGCGTTGGCCAGGTCGCCGCTCAGCTGGCTGGCGATGCCGAGGGCCAGCAGGGCGTCCTGCAGGTCCGCCGGCAACTGCTCGAAAACGGTGGTCAGCAGGTAGTCGCCCACGGCCGCCTGGTCGCCGCCCATGGCCAGCACCTGGTCGGAAGCCTGGGGCTGGTGGCGCAGCCAGAGGCTGGCGAGGTGCACGCCGATCAGCCAGCCTTCGGTCTGGCTGTGCAGCGCGGCGAGGGTCGCCTCGTCCAGCTCCAGGCCGCTGCGGTCCAGGTAGTCACGGGTCTCGTCCTCGGTCAGGCGCAGCTCATCCAGCCCGACTTCCAGCAACCAGCCCTTGGCACGCAGGGTGGCGAGGTTCATCGGTGGCAGGGAGCGGCTGCCGATGGCCAGGGTGAAGTGGGCCGGCGCCATCTTCACCAGGCGACCGAGGGCGGTGAATATCTCCGCGTCGCTGAGCAGGTGCAGGTCGTCCAGCACCAGCAGCAGCGGCCCTTCCAGGGCGGTCAGTTCCACCAGCAGACTTTCCAGCACGGCAGCGACCGGCACCTGCATGGTGTTCTGCAGGAAGCCGGCAGCATGGGCACCGATGCCGGGCACGGCGGCGCCCAGGGTCTTGATCAGTTGCTGGAAGAAGCGCGAGGGGTTGTCATCCTCGCTGCCGAGGGAGAACCAGGCGACAGCGGAACCGGCCTCACGCCGTTGTTCTGCGAGGGTCGCCAGGGCGGTGGTCTTGCCAAAGCCTGCGGGCGCCGAGAACAGCAAAAGGCGCGCGTGAGGGTGTGCAGCCAGGACCGCCTGCACCTGCGGTCGTGGCAAATAGTCGGCAGACGCTTGGGGCGTCATCAGTTTTGAGCGCAGTAGGCTGCCGGCTGCGGGGTCGAGAACTGCATCCACGGCCTGTATCCCTGTATCTTTATCGTTGTGGGACGGGGATATAACCCCGCGGGATTTATCCATAATTATCAGAATGCATTTCCTGCGTAAACTTAAGAAACGGCTCTAGGATCGACAATTTAGGCGGTCTAGAATCCTCACTCGCGCCCTCTTTGCGTCCATCATGCCCAACTGCCTCTTACACCCTCTGCCCTACCACGAACACCCGGGACAGCGTTTCGCCCTCGTCCGCCATGCACCCGGAGCGGTGCTGCTCGACGCCGGCCGGCCCATTGCCAGTCGTGGACGCTATGACCTATTCAGCGCCTGGCCATTGGCAGAACTGGCGCCGGGACCCGACGAATCGGCCAACGACTTTATTTGCCGCCTTCGCGGGACCTTGCAGCAGCTGGGCCCGGCGGATTCCCCCGATACCGTGGAACTGCCATTCACGGGCGGATTGATGGGATATTTTTCCTATGACTTCGGTCGCCGGCTGGAACAACTGCCCGAGCAGGCCCTGGATGACCGCCACCTGCCGGACGCCCAACTCGGCCTCTATGCCTGGGCCCTGGTCAGCGACCATCAGCACCGTACCAGCCAGCTGGTATTCCACCCGAGCCTCGCCGAAAGCGAGCGACTGCGACTGATAGACCTGTTCGAGCGTGCGGAAAATCCCGACAACGTCGAGGAATTTCGCCTTAGCCGCGCCTTTCAGGCCGATCTGTCGCAAACGGCTTACAGAACGGCCATCGAACGTATTCAGTCGTACATCGCCGCCGGCGACTGCTACCAGGTGAACTTCGCCCAGCGCTTCCAGGCGCCCTGCCAAGGCGACCCCTGGGCAGCCTACCTGGCGCTGCGCGAGGCCTGCTCCACGCCCTTCTCCGCCTACCAGGCCCTGGCCGGTGGCGGCGCCATCCTCAGCCTCTCGCCGGAGCGCTTCATCAAGCTGAGCAAGGGCCAGGTGGAAACCCGCCCGATCAAGGGCACCCGCCCACGGGGCCGCACGCCGGAAGAGGACGCCGAACAGGCCGCAGAGCTGCTGGCGAGCCCCAAGGACCGGGCGGAAAACCTCATGATCGTCGACCTGCTGCGCAATGACCTCGGACGCAGCTGCGCCACCGGCAGCGTCAAGGTGCCCGAGCTGTTCGCCCTGGAGAGCTACCCCAACGTGCACCACCTGGTCAGCGCCGTGAGCGGCACCCTGGCCGCGGGCAAGGACGCGCTGGACCTGCTGCTCGGCAGCTTCCCCGGCGGCTCCATCACCGGCGCACCGAAGATCCGCGCCATGCAGATCATCGACGAGCTGGAGCCAACCCGTCGCACCATCTACTGCGGCTCGCTGGCCTACCTCGACGTGCGCGGGGAGATGGACAGCTCCATCGCCATCCGCACCCTGCTGGTGAAGGACGGCGTGGCCAGTTGCTGGGGCGGTGGCGGCATCGTCGCCGACTCCCGCTGGGAGGACGAGTACCGCGAATCCATCACCAAGGTGCAGGTGCTGCTGCGCACCCTGGAAGGCTTGTAGGGGCTCCATTCGCCCAGCGCCATGCAGGCGCAGAAACGAAAAAGCCCGCTTTCGCGGGCTTTTTCATGGCTGGGCTCAGAGGCTCAGCTGGCGATCGGACGCCTTGAGGAACTCGCGTTTGAGGTCCTCGTAGGTGTGCACCGCCGGGAACTGCGGGAACTCGCGGATCACGTTTTCCGGGGCATGGAACAGGATGCCGGCGTGGGCCTCGGCGAGCATGGTGGTGTCGTTGTAGGAGTCGCCAGCAGCGATCACACGGTAGTAGAGGCTCTTGAAGGCGATCACCGACTGGCGCTTCGGGTCCTTCTGGCGCAGCTGGTAGCCCACGACACGGTCGGTGTCGTCGGTGATCAGCTTGTGGCACAGCAGGGCCGGGAAGCCGAGCTGGCGCATCAGCGGCTGGGAGAACTCGTAGAAGGTGTCGGAGAGGATCACCACCTGGAAGCGCTCGCGCAGCCAGTCGACGAACTCCACCGCGCCTTCCAGCGGCTTGAGGGTGGCGATCACTTCTTGGATGTCGGACAGCTTGAGGCCGTGCTCATCGAGGATGCGCAGGCGCTGCTTCATCAGCACGTCATAGTCGGGAATATCGCGGGTCGTGGCCTTGAGCGCGTCGATTCCAGTTTTTTCGGCGAAGGCGATCCAGATTTCCGGAACCAGCACACCTTCCAGGTCGAGACAGGCGATTTCCACGAGACATTCCTCGGTTATTGGTTTGTTGGGGAGGCGGCACTCTAGCTTTTCACCCGCAGCCACGCAACGCGGCGCTTATACCCAAACAGGGCAGTTGCCCTTCCTTATGGTTATTTAGGCGCATAAGTTGCTTTTGCTACCATCCGCGCCATAGAGCGCGTAGCGCCATTTCAACTAGGAAAACCGCCTGATGAGCCAACCCTTCGACGTCGCCGAGATCGCCGCGGCCTACGCCAGCAAATCCCCCCAGGACATCCTCAAGCTCGCCTTCGAACACTTCGGCGACGACCTGTGGTTGTCCTTCAGCGGTGCCGAGGACGTGGTGCTGGTGGACATGGCCTGGAAGCTCAACAAGAACGTCAAGGTGTTCAGCCTGGATACCGGTCGCCTGCACCCGGAAACCTACCGCTTCATCGAGAAGGTCCGCGAGCACTACGGCATCGCCATCGAACTGCTCTCCCCCGACGCCACCAAGCTGGAGCCCTTCGTTCGCGAGAAGGGTCTGTTCAGCTTCTACAAGGACGGCCACGAGGAGTGCTGCGGCATCCGCAAGATCGAGCCGCTGCGGCGCAAGCTGTCCACCGTGCGTGCCTGGGCCACCGGCCAGCGCCGCGACCAGAGCCCCGGCACCCGCAGCAAGGTGGCGGCGGTGGAACTGGACGGAGCCTTCTCCACGCCCGACAACCCGCTGTACAAGTTCAACCCCCTGGCGCAGATGCCCAGCGACGAAGTCTGGGCTTACATCCGCATGCTGGAGATCCCCTACAACCCGCTGCACGAGCGCGGTTTCATCAGCATCGGCTGCGAGCCCTGCACCCGCCCCGTGCTGCCCAACCAGCACGAGCGCGAAGGCCGCTGGTGGTGGGAAGAAGCCACGCAGAAGGAATGCGGGCTGCACGCCGGCAACCTGATCGCGAAGAACTGAGCCGATGAAGATCACCCTGGTGAAGAAGGTCCTGGCCGATGGCGAGGACTGCGACAAGTGCAAGGATGTGCAGCGCCTGCTGGAACGTGGCGGCTACATGGGGCGCATCGACCGGGTGATGGTGGCCGACGAGCGCAACCCGGCCAGCAGCGGCTGGATGGTCGCCCAGCACTACGGCATCGACACCGCGCCCTTCTTCGTGGTACGCCGCGACGACGGCAGCGAGCAGGTCTACACCGTGTTCCACGAGTTCCTGCACCAGGTACTCGAAGCAGAATGAAAAAAGCCCGGCAGATGCCGGGCTCTTCGTTTGCGGGCGTCGACTCAGTAGGTCGGCAGCTCGACGTCGTGGAACAGGTCATCCAGTTCGGCCTTGTTGTGGCACTGCACCGCCTTGGCCAGCATGTCGCGGGTCAGGTGCGGGGCGAACTTCTCGATGAAGTCGCACATGAAGCCGCGCAGGAAGGTGCCGCGACGGAAGCCGATCTTGGTCACGCTGGATTCGAACAGCTCGCTGGCATCCAGCACCACGAGGTCGCTGTCGAGCTTGGGGTCCACCGCCATCTTGGCGACGATGCCCACGCCAAGGCCCAGGCGCACATAGGTCTTGATCACGTCGGCGTCGGCCGCAGTGAACACCACCTTCGGCGTCAGGCCGCGGTGGCTGAAGGCTTCGTCCAGCTTCGAACGGCCGGTGAAACCGAACACGTAGGTGACGATGGGGTGCTCGGCGAGCGCTTCCAGGGTCAGCTTCGGCAGCTTGGTCAGCGGGTGGCCCTGGGGCACGATCACGCAGCGGTTCCAGCGGTAGCAGGGCATCATCACCAGGTCACCGAACAGCTCCAGAGCCTCGGTGGCGATGGCGAAGTCGACGGTGCCGTCGGCGGCCATCTCGGCGATCTGCATCGGCGTGCCCTGGTGCATGTGCAGCGCCACGTCCGGGTACTGGCGAATGAAGTTGCTGATCACCGGCGGCAACGCGTAACGCGCCTGGGTGTGGGTGGTGGCGATGGACAGGGTGCCCTTCTTCTCGTTGGAGAATTCCTGGGCGATCTGCTTGATGCTTTCCACCTTGCGCAGGATTTCCCCGGCGGTGGTGATGATGCGCTCGCCCGCAGGCGTCACGCGGGTGAGGTGCTTGCCGCTGCGGGCGAATACTTCGACGCCCAGTTCATCCTCGAGCAGGCGGATCTGCTTGCTGATACCCGGTTGCGAGGTGTACAGGCTTTGCGCGGTGGCCGACACGTTGAGGTCGTGGTGCGCCACTTCCCAGATGTAGCGCAGTTGCTGAAGCTTCATAGATGTCCCTCAAAGCAAATGACGACGCAATGGATGGTCAGCGACGTTTATAACCATATTAATGGTTTGATGGATAAAACTAGACGTTTTTTTCAGTTTTGCACGTCATTCGTAATCGCCGTCACAGCTCTCCCCTGCCCCGGTGCTGCAGCATGGGCACCAGGTACACCGGCACATCGGATAACTGCACCAGGCGCGCCGACGTCCGCCCCAGGGGCGTATCGAGCGCAGCGCCATGGCTATGACTGCCTACGACCAGCAAATCCACCCCGAGTTTCTGCGCCTCCTCGAGAATCACCTGGGCCGGGTCGCCCTGCACCACGCGCACCGCGCGGATCATCCCCAGTTCGCTCTGGGCGTCGCCCATCTCGTCACGGAAGCCCTCGAGCACGCGCTGTTCGATGCTGGCCATGACGGTGCCCAGGCCCTTGCTACGCAGCTCGGCCAGGCGCTCTTCATCCAGGTAGGTCTGCAGGACCGACTCGGCGAACAGCCCGAGGGGCTCCACCGCGTGCACCACGTAAAGCTCAGCCTGGTAGACCCGGGCGAGCGAAAGCGCGTGCTGCAGCACGTAGGGGGCGTAGAGGCCGAGGTCGGTGGCGTAGAGAATCGAACGGATCATGAGGCCTCCTACTGCCTGGGTGGCGGGCCTCGTCTCAGCTTAGTCAGATCTGCGGTTCGTTGCTTACACCGTGCGGCACATGGCCCGTAGCGACCACTTCGCGGGCTTTCTCGCAATGCCCGGCCTGGTCGTCGAAGAACACGTCGGCGCCGAAGGCATCGAGGATCGAGGACTTTTCCAGCCCACCGAGAAAGAAGGATTCATCAAGGCGGATGTCCCATTCGCGCAGGGTGCGGATCACCCGCTCATGGGCCGGCGCCGAGCGCGCAGTGACCAGGGCCGTGCGGATGGGACAGGCGTCGGCGGGGAACTCCTGCTGCAGGCGGTTGAGCGCCGAGAGGAAGGGCTTGAAGGGGCCGCCGTCCAGCGGCGTCAGCGCAGCCTCGCGCTCATAGGCCTGGAAGGCTTCGAGCCCGCCGCGCTGGTAGACGCGCTCGGAGTCGTCGGAAAACAGCACCGCATCACCGTCGAAGGCGATGCGCAGTTCGTTGCTGGCGGCCCGGCGCGGACCGCCGGACAGGATGGTCGCCGAGGCGAAGCCGCTTTGCAGTGCAGCGCGCACGTCGTCCACATGGGTGGAGAGGAACAGGTGGCAACCGAACGCCTTGAGATAAGGCCCCGGGCTGCGGCCACCGGAGAAGGCCGCGCGGGAGATGGCCAGGCCATGCTGCTGGATCGAGTTGAAGGCGCGCAGCCCGGTATCGGCGCTGTTGCGCGACACCAGGATCACCTCGACCCGCGCCTGCCCCAACTCGCTGTTGAGGCCGAGCAGTTTCTGCACAAGGGGGAAGGCGTCGCCCTGCTCGAGCACTTCGTCCTCGTGCTCGATCTGATACTGGCGGTAGGCTTCGATGCCTTCGGCCTCGTACACCCGGTGGCTTTCATTGAGGTCGAACAGCGCCCGCGAGGAAATCGCCAGCACCAGTTTGTCCGCCAGTCCTCCCGCCATACCCCTCTCCTTATTGCTGGTTGCGCGCGTCGATGAAACGCAGGGCCTGGTACAGCGCGCGGATGCGCGGCAATTCCTTGCCGACCGCAGCGGCCGCTGCCAGGGGGGCAGCATAGATGGCCTCCAGCTCCAGCGGCCGGCGTTGGGCGAAGTCGTGGTACATGCTGGGCAGGTAGTCGGGCATGCGGTCGGTGGAGGCCAACAGCTTGCCGGCGAACCCTTCCGGCAGGCTGTGGCCACAGGCCAGTGCGCCCTCCACCACTTCCTGCATGATCGCCTGAATCAGCTCGCGGGCGTCGGCGTTGCGCATCAAGGCCGTGGTGCCGGCGTCGAGCAGGACCGAAAGGCCGTTGTAGGGGACGTTCCACACCAGCTTCTGCCAGCGCGCCTGGTCGAGGTTGGGCATGCCGGTGGAGTCCAGCCCCGCCGCGCGGAACAGCCCGACGCCCTCCTCCAGCAGCGCCTGGCGCGCGCCATCATCGCTGGCCGGGCCGGAGTGGTAGCCGAGGTTCACCGCCCCCAGGGACTGGTGCTCGATGACCCCCGGTGCATCGCGGTGGACGCAGATGTAGCAGAGCCCGCCCAGCAGGTGCAGCGAATCCGGCAGCAGCGGGCGCAGCGCGTCCTCGACGGCCAGGCCGTTCTGCAGCAACACCACCTTGGCGCCCGGAGCTGCGGCACGGGCGATCAGCGGCGCCAGATCGGCGTTGCTGGTGGTCTTGGCGCCCACCAGCAGCCAGTCGCAGGGCGGCATCTCGGCCACGTCGCGGTAGGCCTGCACGGGGTTCAGGGTCAGGGCGCCGTGCACAGCGCTGTTGAGCTGCAGGCCATTGGCACGCACGGCCTCGTACTCGCTGCGCAGCAGGAAGTGCACGTCGAAGCCCGCGCGGGCCAGCAGCAAGCCGTAGAAGCCGCCGATGGCACCGGTACCGATGATGCCGATGCGCGGTTGCTGGGTTTGGGTCATCAGGGAAGCTCCTCTGCCTGGCGGGCCAGGGCCTCGTCCAGGTTGCGGTTCAGGTCGTCGCCCTGCAGCGTGCTGCGCAGGGCGCCAAGAAATTGTCCATCCCGCACCACGAACAGTGCAGGCAGGTGGAATACCTCGTAGCGTTGCACCAGGCCACCATTATTGCCGGCGTCTATCCAGCACAATCTGTCGATGCCCAGGGGCATCTGCGACAGATGGCGCCGCGCCCAGCGGCAACTGGCACAACCTATGCTGGTGAATATCACCAGGGAGGTGCCCGGCAGGCCCAGCAGTTGCTGGTCCGCATCGAAATCAGTCAGTTCCAGTTCGCGCACTATACTGCCCCTAAGAGATGCCAGAATAATGGCATCCGGAGTTCACAAAAAATGCGTCGATTCCTGCGTCACCCCAGCGATCTGCCTGTAGAGCTGGTACTGCGCAAGCACAGCTTCCTGCCGCGACAGCGGCTGCACAATATCAGCCTCGGCGGCGTTGCCTGCAACTCGCTGCGGGGCTTTCGCAAGGGCACCGCGATCGAGCTGCGCATCCCCCTGCTGGGCGACGAGGCGCGCTATGCCGGCATCGTCGCCTGGTGCCGCAAGCAGCCCGACGACTACCTGGTGGGCATCTGCTTCACCGACGAGGAAACCCTGTTCCGCGCCCGCATGGTCGAGCAGGTCTGCCAGATCGAGGTCTACCGCAAGCAGCGCGAGCTGGAGGCCGGTGAGGAACTGCCGATCGAGCGCATCGCCCAGGAATGGATCGCCCGACACGCCGCCGAGTTCTCCGCTGCCAGCCTGAACTGAGCATTTTCCGCCTATTTGCTCCCTTCGCGCCATTGTCGAGCCAGCGTGTAACGCGTTAAGGTTCCGCGTCCCCGACGCGCACTCAAATGCCGTGCCCCGCCGCTCCGGGATGGCTGGCGGCCCGCACCTGTGACCTGACGACTGACCTGATGACTAGCACGATGGCTGATTTACCGATCGACGACCTTAACGTTGCCTCCAACGAGACCCTGATCACGCCGGAGCAACTGAAACGCGAGATTCCGCTCACCGACGCCGCATTGCACACCGTCGCCCATGGCCGCGAAGTGGTGCGCAACATCCTCGATGGCAAGGATCATCGCCTGTTCGTGGTGGTCGGCCCCTGCTCGATCCACGACATCAAGGCCGCACACGAATACGCCGATCGCCTCAAGGGCCTGGCTGCCGAGGTCTCCGACACGCTGTTCCTGGTCATGCGCGTGTACTTCGAGAAGCCGCGCACCACCGTCGGCTGGAAAGGCCTGATCAACGACCCGTACCTGGACGACTCCTTCAAGATCCAGGATGGCCTGCACATCGGTCGCCAACTGCTGCGTGACCTGGCCGAGAAAGGCCTGCCCACCGCCACCGAGGCGCTGGACCCGATCTCCCCGCAGTACCTGCAGGACCTGATCAGCTGGTCCGCCATCGGCGCCCGCACCACCGAATCCCAGACCCACCGCGAGATGGCCTCGGGCCTGTCTTCGGCGGTCGGCTTCAAGAACGGCACCGACGGCAGCCTGACCGTGGCGATCAACGCCCTGCAATCGGTCTCCAGCCCGCACCGCTTCCTCGGCATCAACCAGGAAGGTGGCGTCTCCATCGTCACCACCAAGGGCAACGCCTATGGCCATGTCGTGCTGCGCGGCGGCAACGGCAAGCCCAACTACGACTCGGTGAGCGTTGCCATTTGTGAGCAGGAACTGACCAAAGCCGGCATCAAGCCGAACATCATGGTCGACTGCAGCCACGCCAACTCCAACAAGGACCCGGCCTTGCAGCCGCTGGTGATGGACAACGTCGCCAACCAGATCCTCGAAGGCAACGGCTCCATCGTCGGCCTGATGGTGGAAAGCCACCTCGGCTGGGGCAGCCAGTCCATTCCCAAGGACCTGAACCAGCTGAAGTACGGCGTATCGGTCACCGATGCCTGCATCGACTGGGAAGCCACCGAGAAGACCCTGCGCAGCATGCACGCCAAACTCAAGGACGTGCTGCCCAAGCGCCAGCGCGGCTGATCGATCGTGCAATGAAAAACGCCGGGCATCTGCCCGGCGTTTTCGTTTCAGCTTCCAGCTCAGCCCTTGGGGGCGTGACGCTGGCGACGCTCGATGTAGCGCTCCACATAGGAGCAGGAGGGGATCACCGTATAGCCCTGGTCTTCAGCGAAGCCCAGTGCGCGCTCGGTGAGCGCCGCGGCGATGCCCCTGCCACGCAGCGCGTTCGGCACGAAGGTGCGATAGATGTCCAATGTCTGTTTGCCCAGGTCCATGTAGGCAAGGTAAGCACGATGACCGTCCACGGTGGTCTCGAACTGATGACCTGCCTGGTCATGGTGGATGGACAGCGCCTCGCTCATCGCAACTCCTCAGGGGGTTTTAGAACAACACCCGTACCTTATCTATCTTTTCCAGCCGAAGAAACATTTCGGCGGAGCCGGAGCCAAATTGGACACTCAGGAAAGCCTTACCGTTCTCCACCTTATGTAATACACCCTGGTAATAGGCGCCATCGAAGGTGATGAACTGCAGTCGCTTGCCCGCGTAGTCCTGCAGGCTGGATACCTTGACGAACTCGTACTTCGGCAAGGCACCTGGGGCGTCGGTATTTTCCGACGTTACCGAGACCATCTCGTTAACCCCCATCTCGGGACGCTTGCCCGGGTCGACCCAGGCGAAGGCGATCGGCTGCACCGCCTGCTGGTTGACCAGCAGCACCGGACGCAGCATGCCGACCACATCCTTGGGCTCGAAGAACTGCAGGCCGTCCCAGCTCATGCCCTCGGTCGGGGTCAGCTCGACGCGCAGCGACTGCGGGTCCTTCAGGTAGCGCCCGTAGGCATCCAGCAGCGGCTGCTCGAGGGCGATCTTCTGCGCACGCAGCACGCGATCGAGCTGCTCCACGGCGGTCTTCAGATAGACATCGGCGGGCTGGCCCAGTTTACCGGCGCAGTATTCCTGTACCTTGCGCTGGTACTGGTTGTCGTTGAGTTCGAAGACGACGCTGGACAGGCGCGGCGGGTTGACCCGCAGGTCGCCCGGCTTCTCGGACATGTTCGACAGCGCCATGCTGACGCGGGTCTCGCCCATGTCACGGGTATCGGACGTGAGGTTGAAGGTCAGCTTCTGCGCGCCGGGCTCGAACAGGTAGGAGAACTCGGCGTCGGTCTCGAAGGTGCGGTAGCCCATGTCCAGCAGCTCATTGGTGCCGATATGGTTGATCTTGCCGCACGCCACTTCGCTCATCGCGGTGAAGATGCTGCGTTCGGTCGGCGCATCGTAGAGCTGCTGCATGAAGGGACCATGCACTTCCAGCATCAGGCCCTTCAGGCGCATGGCCATCTGTTTCGGGAACTTGCCCTCGTCCAGGCGCTCCTTGAAGCTGAGCAGCTCGCGCAGGCCATTGAACTTCAGCTCGGCATGGGTCACCTGCACGCTGTCGCCAAGCGCAGGGACGCGGACCTTGAGGTTCTCCAGGCCGACGCGACCGTCGAAGGACGACGTGATGCCGCCGTAGCTGATGTCCATGATCGGCGAAAGCTGCTGGATCGCGTCATTCATGATCGACCTGACCGAAAGGTACAGGGACAGTTTGATGATTAACGCCAGCGCGAGCGCCGCGAGCACCACCCACTTAAGTAGTCTTGCCATTACGCCGTCCTTGATGTCCTGGAATGCGGGATGAAAACCGGCGCAGCTTATCAGTGCGCTCATGGGCCATCCACGGCATTTCCCACAATATGAAGAACCAGTTCACTGTAACGAACGGGAAGTTGTGGTCTTTACATCCGCGCACAGCAGCAAACATGCAAAAACGACCGACGCCTGTCATTTCTCGACAAACAGCCCCACTCAACCAGGCCGGGGCCGGCAGGGTATTTCCGTCATCTTCGGCTAAACTTTGAACTTCGCCTGCTCACGGACTATCCAACTGGATGCTTTTTGAACAGGCACCGTCGGAAATGGCTGGGAAGGTGAAAAAAAACACCCCTCCTTGCACCTCGTCAGTTTACTTACTACAAGTTATGGGTAGTATGTACGCCGGCTAATTTCCCAAGCTCGGGGAATTGCTTTTATGGAAATGTCCACCTTAAGGGGAACACGATGAACAACGTTCTGAAATTCTCTGCTCTGGCTCTGGCAGCAGTTCTGGCCACCGGTTGCAGCAGCGTCTCCAAAGAAACCGAAGCCCGTCTGACTGCAACTGAAGATGCAGCCGCTCGCGCTCAAGCCCGTGCCGATGAAGCCTACCGCAAGGCTGACGAAGCTCTGGCCGCCGCTCAGAAAGCCCAGCAAACTGCTGACGAGGCTAACGAGCGCGCTCTGCGTATGCTGGAAAAAGCCAGCCGCAAGTAATAGCCCACAAGGCTTTTACACGAACCGACCCAGTTCACTGGGTCGGTTTTTTTATGCCTGCGATTCCACCCCGGCACATTTCCACAGGCATGAAAAAGCCCGCCGCCTCATAAGGGCAGGCGGGCTTTTCAGCGCCGCTTAGAAGCTGGGGGCAGCGGGCTCGCTGTTGGCCACGGCAGCGGAAGGCTCGGCGATCTCCACCGGCAGGCCGTCTTCGGCCGCGACCACTTCACGCACCACTTCCCAATCCAGGCGGATGCTGTTGACCAGGTCTTCACGCTTGAGCAGCGCGTTGATCACGGCGGTGTGCTTGTCCACCACCGACGGGTCGCCATGGTCGTTCAGCGGGGTGTGCGCCTCGATGTAGACCTTGCCGCCGCTCACGCCGAACTTGTAGGGCTCGTTGATGATGCGCACGGGCGTGCCCACCGGCGCCATCTTGGCCAGCTCCAGCACGTTGTTGTTGAGCATGCGGAAGCAGCCGTGGCTGACGCGCATGCCGATACCGAACTTCTTGTTCGAACCGTGGATCAGGTAGCCGGGCAGGCCCAGGGTGAACTTGAACGGGCCCAGGGGGTTGTCCGGGCCGGCCGGCACCACGGTGGGCAGCGGGTCGCCATCGGCGGCGTGCTCTTCACGGATGGACTTGGGCGGATACCAGGCCGGGTTCGGCGTCTTGGCGGTGATCTTGGTGGTGTTGATCGGCGAACCCCAGCCCTCGCGACCGATGCCCAGCGGATAGGTGTGCACCACGTTCTCCCCTTTCGGGAAGTAATACATGCGGTACTCGGCCAGGTTGATCACGATACCTTCGCGCGGGCCCGGCGGCAGGATGAAACGGGTCGGCAGGAGGATCTCGGTGCCCGTGCCCGGCAGCCAGGGATCGACGCCCGGGTTGGCCGCGACCATCTCCAGGTAACCCAGGTCATTGGCGACGCCGATGTCGGCGAAGGTGTCTTCGTACTTGGCCTTGATCACCTGGACCTGGCCGACGATATCCTCGCCGGGAGGCGGCAGGGGCAGCTCCAGCGCTGCAGCGTGACCGGCCAGCGCGAGCGCGATCAGAGACAGGGAACGGGCGACGGCAGGAACGCGCGACAACATCCGGTAATCCTTGGCAAAAGTGGCTGATTAAAAGACTCGGGATTGTACACCGGCACGCAGCGCGCCGGGAGGGCTCAGCCGTCGGACCATTCGGGCCGTTGGCCGTCCCGCTGGGAGTCCAGTTCGGCGCGGCAGGCCGGGCACAGGCGGCGGTCCTGCAACTGCGGTTTTTCCAGCACGCACCAGCGCGGCTTCGCCGGCAGCAATCCCCCGCACAGGGTCCGGTCCGCATGGCCGCCGAGTTCGAGCTGGCGAGCGACCAGGTGCAGGCGCACCTCGCGGCAAGCGAACAGGTCGAGCTGCTCGTCGGGCTCGATCAGCTTATAGGCATGCAGGGACCAGGCGGGGCGCGGCATGAAGGACTCCAGGGCGGGTGCGCAACCTTAGCCGAAAGGCGTGCCCCGGAAAAGCCTCCCGAGGCGGCTCAGAGCAACGGCTTCAGGGTCGGCCAGACGTTATCCAGCAACTTGCCCTGGGCGCCCGCCGCCGGATGGATGCCATCGGCCTGCATCATCCCCTCGACACCGCCCACGCCCTCGAGGAAGAAAGGCACCAGCGGCACCTGTTGGGCGCTCGCCAGGTCCTGATAGACCTGGGCGAAGGCATCGGTGTAGCGCTTGCCGTAGTTGGGCGGCAGGCGCATGCCCAGCAGCAGCACCTTGGCCCCCGCCTGCTGCGATCGCTCCACCATGCCGGCAAGATTCTGTTGCAATTGTGCAGGGGGTTGGCCGCGCAACCCATCGTTGCCACCCAGCTCGATAATCACCAGTTCCGGCTTGTGCTCGCCGAGGAGCGCAGGCAGCCGGGAAGCACCGCCAGCACTGGTGTCGCCACTGATGGACGCGTTCACCACACGGTGTTCGAAACCCTCGTCATCCATGCGTTTCTGCAGCAGGGAGACCCAGCCCTGGCTGGTTTCCAGCCCCAAAGCGGCGCTGATACTATCCCCGACGACCAGCACGGTCCCCGCCGCAGCCTCCTGGGCCATCACCATCAACGCCAGGCAACTGCCCAACAACCAAGCACGCATCGGATTCTCCATGAGCGCAAGCATTCTCAATGCGCGGAACCTTAGCAAAGTGGTTCCCAGCGCGGAAGGCGAGTTGACCATCCTCCACGATCTGGACCTGGATCTGGCACAGGGCGACAGCCTGGCCATCGTCGGCAGCTCCGGCTCCGGCAAATCCACCCTCCTCGGCCTGCTCGCCGGGCTCGACCTGCCCAGCTCCGGCGACATCAGCCTGGCCGGCCACGCCCTCGCCCGCCTCGACGAGGACCAGCGTGCCCGCGTACGCGCCGAGCATGTCGGCTTCGTCTTCCAGTCCTTCCAGTTGCTCGACAGCCTCAACGCCCTGGAAAACGTCATGCTGCCCCTGGAGCTCGAAGGCCGTACGGATGCCCGCGAACGCGCCCGCCACCTGCTCGATCGCGTCGGCCTCGGCCAGCGCCTGGGCCACTACCCGCGCCAGCTGTCCGGGGGCGAGCAGCAGCGCGTCGCCATCGCCCGCGCCTTCGCCGCCGAACCCGACGTGCTGTTCGCCGATGAGCCCACCGGCAACCTCGACAGCCACACTGGCGAGCGCATCAGCGACCTGCTGTTCCAGCTCAACCAGGAGCGCGGCACCACCCTGGTCCTGGTCACCCACGACGAGCGCCTGGCCCATCGCTGCCGCCGCCTGATCCGCCTGGAGTCCGGCCGCCTGGTCGACAGGGTGGAACCCTGATGGGGCGCCTGCCGTTCTCGCGCCTGCTGGGCATGGCCGCCAGGCAACTGCGACGCGATGCCCGTGCCGGCGAGCTGCGCGTACTGTTCTTCGCCCTGGTGGTGGCCGTGGCCGCCAGCAGCGCCATCGGCTACTTCGGTGCCCGCCTGAACGGTGCCATGCTCCTGCGCGCCACCGAATTCCTTGGCGCCGACCTGCTGCTCAGCGGCTCCTCCCCCGCCACCCCGGAGCAGATCACGGCGGGCGAACAGCTCGGCCTGCGCCATGCCCGCGCCGTCGAATTCTCCAGCGTCATCGCCGGTGACGCCGGCATCCAGCTCGCCAGCGTCAAGGCAGTGGACGAACCCTACCCCCTGCGCGGCGAGCTGAAGAGCGCACCCGCCCCCTACGCCCCGGAAGAGCCCGGCAACGGCCCCGCCCCCGGTGAAGCCTGGGCCGAGGCACGCCTGTTCACCGCGCTGAACCTCAAGCCCGGCGACAGCGTGGACGTCGGCCAGCAGACCCTGCGCCTCACCCGCGTGCTCACCTATGAGCCCGATCGCGCCGGCGACTTCTACAGCCTCACCCCGCGCCTGTTGATGAACCATGCCGACCTCGACGCCACAGGCGTGGTGCAGCCCGGCAGCCGGGTGCGCTACCGCGAACTCTGGAGCGGCCCGGAAGAAGCACTGAAAAGCTACCGCGACACCCTCAAGCCCACCCTGGCGGCCAACCAGCGCATCGAAGACGCCCGCGACGGCAACCGCCAGGTCGGCGGTGCACTCAGCCGCGCCGAGCGTTACCTCAACCTCGCCAGCCTCGCCGCCGTACTCCTGGCAGGTGTCGCCGTGGCCCTGTCGGCGGCCCGCTTCGCCGCCCGCCGCTTCGACGCCAGCGCCCTGCTGCGCTGCCTGGGTTTGTCGCGCCGCGAAGCGCTCCTCCTCTATACCCTGCAACTGGGCCTGCTCGGCCTCGCCGCCGCCATTCTCGGGGCGTTGATCGGCTGGCTCGCCCAGCTCGGCCTGTTCCACCTGCTGCGTGAATTGCTGCCGGCGGAAGTGCCCTCCGGCGGCGTGCTGCCCGCCTTCGCCGGCATCGCCACCGGCCTGGTGGCCCTGGCCGGTTTCGCCCTGCCACCGCTGGCCGCCCTGGGCCGCGTCCCGCCCTTGCGCGTGCTGCGCCGCGACCTGCTGCCGGTGCCGCCCAGTTCCTGGCTGGTGTACGGCGCCGCCCTGCTCGCACTCGGGCTGATCATGTGGCGCCTGAGCCTGGACCTGGCGCTCACCCTCGCCCTGCTCGGCGGCGGCCTGCTCGCCACCCTGATCCTCGGCGGCCTCATGCTCCTCGGCCTCAACGCCCTGCGCCGCCTGCTGGCCCGCGCCGCCCTGCCCTGGCGCCTCGGCCTCGGCCAGTTGCTGCGCCACCCGCTGGCCGCCGCCGGGCAATCCCTGGCCTTCGGCCTGATCCTCCTGGCGATGGCGCTGATCGCCCTGCTGCGCGGCGAACTGCTGGACACCTGGCAGGACCAGCTGCCCGCCGACGCACCGAACTACTTCGTGCTCAACGTGCTGCCCGGCGAGAAGGACGCCTTCGCCGAGCGCATCGCCCAGCTTTCGCCCCACCCGGCGCCGCTGTTCCCCGTGGTGCCCGGCCGCCTCACCGCCATCAACGGCGAACCGGCGAAGGAGCACGCCAGCAAGGAATCCCAGGGCGAGCGTGCCCTGCAGCGCGACCTCAGCCTCACCTGGGCGGCCGACCTGCCCAGCGGCAACCGTCTGGTGGCCGGGCAATGGTGGGACCAGGTGCCGGCCGGCGACCTGCCCGGCGTCTCGGTGGAAGCCAAGCTCGCCACCAACCTCGGCCTGCAGCTGGGCGACCGCCTCAGCTTCAGCGTCGGCGGCATCAGCCGCGACGTGCGCGTCACCAGCCTGCGGGAAGTGGACTGGGACAACTTCCAGCCGAACTTCTTCATGATCTTCGCCCCCGGCTCCCTCGCCGATCTGCCGGCCACCTACCTCACCAGCTTCTACCTACCGCCGCAGCACGACCGCGAGCTGGTGGAGCTGGCCCGCGCCTTCCCGGCGGTGACCCTGCTGGAGGTGGAAGCCATCCTCGCGCAGCTGCGCAGCATCCTCGCCCAGGTCACGGTGGCGGTGGAGTTCGTCCTGCTGTTCGTGCTCGCCGCCGGCCTCGCGGTGCTCTTCGCCGGCCTGCAGTCGAACCTCGACGAACGCATCCGCCAGGGTGCGTTGCTGCGGGCCCTGGGTGCCGAACGCAATCTGCTGCAGAAGGCACGACGCGCCGAATTCGCCCTGCTCGGCGCCACCGCCGGCCTGCTCGCCGCCCTGGGTTGCGAGCTGGTCAGCGCCCTGCTCTACACCCTGGCCTTCGACCTGCAATGGCACCCCCACCCCTGGCTGCTGCTGTTGCCGCCCCTGGGCGCGTTGCTGGTCGGTGGGGCCGGCGTGCTCGGCACCCGTCGTGCACTCAACGCCAGCCCGCTGCAGGTGCTGCGCGAAGCCTGATGGCCCGGCCCACCTGTACAAGGTGGGCCGGCCTCTTGCTAGACTCCGCCCCTCTTCGCCCGCCTAGAGCCCGTCGCATCACGCCATGAGTCGCTATCGCCCCCCACGTTCTGCCGGCACCCCGCTGATCACCCCCGAAGGCGAAGCCCGCCTGCGCGCCGAACTGCACGAGCTCTGGCACGTGAAGCGCCCCAAGGTCACCCAATCGGTGAGCGAGGCCGCCGCCCAGGGCGACCGTTCGGAAAACGCCGAGTACACCTACGGCAAGAAGATGCTGCGGGAGATCGACAGCCGCGTGCGCTTCCTCACCAAACGCCTGGAAAGCCTCAAGGTGGTGAGCGAACGCCCGTCCGACCCGAACAAGGTCTACTTCGGCGCCTGGGTGACCCTGGAAGATGATGAAGGCGAACAGTCCCGCTATCGCATCGTCGGCCCGGACGAACTCGACCTGAAGCAGCACCACATCAGCATCGACTCGCCCCTGGCCCGCGCCCTGGTGGGCAAGGCGCTGGATGCCGAGGTGCTGGTGCACACCCCGACGGGCGAGAAGAGCTGGTACGTGGTGGAGATCGAATACCCCTGAAGCCCGGTGCCTCAG
The DNA here is from genome assembly GCF_025685765.1 of Pseudomonas sp. PDM13. NCBI lineage: Bacteria > Pseudomonadati > Pseudomonadota > Gammaproteobacteria > Pseudomonadales > Pseudomonadaceae > Pseudomonas > Pseudomonas sp. PDM13. Next base: position 38,511 of record NZ_JAOTQU010000023.1, read on the forward strand.
CGCAGGGTGATCAGGCCCTGGCGTGAAACGCGCACCAGCTCGCGGACCATCAGCGCCACCTCGTCACGGGGCGGCGCCTGCACCACGGCCATATCGAAGCTGTCAGCGGCATAGCGCTGCAACGACGCGGCATCGAGGGCGAACTGGATAAGCAGGTTGCGTGGCCCGGCCCAACGTTTCGGCCAGCCGTCGAGATAACGCAGCATGGTCGGCTGGTGGGGGCCGCTGAGAAGAACCCTGGGGTTGCGCAAAACCAGGCCCGTGGTGATGGGGGCCAGGCGAATGAGCGGTTGGGGACAGGTCATGGTGTCATGTCTCCGCCTCGTTGATCCCGCTGGGCAGCGGTGAGAGGCGACACCGAACCAGCGCTTTAGCGGTATTTCGAGATGGATTCCATCTCCGCGCCCCGCAAGTAGCTGTCTTAAATCGGCGCATGGGTCGGCATCCTAGAGAAGCGCCCGCAATACTGTCAATACAAGGCCGAAGTGCCTTGCTCCCCGCCAACACCGCCATCCAGAAGCCCTCCCAGGTAACAGCTTCTTCGGATCATCAATACGCGAAGTTCGTGTAACGCTTGAAGCCCGAACATGAGTAGTGAAGCATTCCGTCCGGCTGCCACACCGCAGTGACCGTCACACCATAGAGCTCACAGGTTTCCACACCGCTGACGCCGGTAACGCCGTAATAGTTCTTGGATGCATTGTTGTAATTAGGCCAGCGAGTCCCGGTGGTTGCACCGATGCCCGTCAGTATGTCGATGGCGTCCTGATTTCCCTGCTTCTTCATGGTGATCAGGTTATGCATGATCCAGCGGGTGCCCATCTGCTGGAAATTGGGCGGCATCCATTTATTGAGACTGAGGATCTGATTGGGTGCCTTCGCCTCGACGATCAGGTACTGGTTGCCACGCTTCCAGATCTGGTCGATACCCGCGCCGCTGTGTACATGCATTCCCCAGCACATCTCGAAACCCGCTAGCACCAGCACCGTTCCGCCGCCGCTCAGACTGGTCTTCTGCAGGATGCACAACGCCGCTGCCGCCTCCCCTGTCGCTTCGGCGATATCCGTCAGTTTCCTCACATGAGTCAGCTGATTTTTCACCATGGCGAAATGCCGAATCACACCGGGTTGCGGAACCGCCTGCGGGCAATCGATCAGGATCCCGCCCGTAACCCCAGAGCCGGGCACGAGATCGTGGTAGGCCATGCAGAGAGTGCCTGCACCCGCCCCCGTCCAGGCGGCGGATAACAATGAAACATGCGTGACGTTTGGATTCAGGTTTGCCCCTGGCCACAGGGTGCGTACTGGCGCGGCGAGGCTGCGCCCAGGCGACACGAAAACAGGGGTGACCTTCCGCCGCTTGGCCGGAGGAGGAGCGAGATTCATGCCGACATAGGGGTTATACGTCATGGCCCTTCGTTTATACGTGATAACGGCTCCGCAATTCGGGCATGCCCCATTGGTGCTGCGTGTAGGCGTGACCAGGGGCTGTACCGGATTGGGGCAATTGGGGCAGTTGTAGAAGGTCATTTCCGCGTATCCCTCGCTTCAACAGGAAATCCATATCGCCAGGCTGGCCATCTTGAATCCTGCAGTCGCGATCAAGAGTCCACCCGGACTGAAAACCTAGACCTCTACACGCCAACTGCCAACACCAGCCGCGATTATCCGAAACAAGGCACCCAAACCTTCGATTGGCCTGTGAACCAGTTCGCCCTCTTCGCCTCGGAAAATACGGCCTCCGGCGCCCATTACCGCGCCCTCGGGAGCTGGCCGCTGCTGCCCCAGGACTCAAACGAGCGTTTCACTCAGTAACAGGGAAACGCCCGTCAACTTTCGGTGAACGGCTGTAAACAACGGTGAAACACCCAGCCCAGACAGGGCGCCGCGCGAACGGCGCCGCTGGCATGGTTCCTGCCCCGTGCTCATCAGCTGTTGTACGCGTCCGGGATGGGCGCGGCGGCTTTGCAGGGAGGCACCCACTGCCTGTTCCACCATCACCGAGAGCAACCAATGAACAACAACAAGATCATGCTCGCCCTCGCCCTGGGAGTCGGCCTCGCCGCCTCCGGCGAAGCCCTTGCCGCCACCGGCTACACCCAGACCAAGTACCCCGTGGTCCTCGCCCACGGCATGCTTGGCTTCGACAGCATCCTCGGCATCGACTACTGGTATGGAATCCCCTCGGCACTGCGTCGTGATGGCGCCTCGGTCTACGTCACAGAAGTGAGCCAGCTGAACACCTCGGAAGCCCGCGGCGAAGAGTTGTTGGAACAGGTCGAGGAAATCGTCGCCATCAGCGGCAAACGCAAGGTGAACCTGATCGGTCACAGCCACGGCGGCCCGACCATCCGCTACGTGGCCGGCGTGCGCCCGGACCTGGTCGCTTCCGCCACCAGCGTCGGCGGCCCGCACAAGGGCTCCGCCACCGCCGACTTCCTGCGCCAGATCCCGCCCGGCTCCGCTAGCGAGGCGATCGTCGCCGGCATCGTCAACGGCCTCGGCTCGCTGATCAACTTCCTCTCCGGCAGCAAGAGCACCCTGCCACAGAACGGCCTTGGATCGCTGGAATCGCTCAACAGCCAGGGCGCGGCCCGCTTCAACGCCAAGTTCCCCCAAGGCATTCCCACCAGCGCCTGTGGCGAGGGCGCCTACCAGGTCAATGGCGTGCGCTACTACTCCTGGAGCGGCACCAGCCCGCTGACCAACGTGCTCGACATCAGCGACGTACTGCTCGGCGCCACCGCCCTCACCTTCAAGGGCGAAGCCACCGACGGCCTGGTGGGCCGCTGCAGCTCCCACCTGGGCAAGGTGGTGCGTGACAACTACCGGATGAACCACCTCGACGAGGTCAACCAGACCTTCGGCCTCACCAGCCTGTTCGAGACCGACCCGGTGACCGTCTACCGCCAGCACGCCAACCGCCTGAAGAACGACGGCCTCTAAGCCGCCCCGGCGGGGCCTGCGGGCCCCGCCTCCTGCCGACCTGCGAGCGACCACCGTGAAAAGAGTCCTGCTGTCCCTGCCCCTGGTCTTCGCCGGCTGCCTGGCCGCGATCCTCTACCTGCAATCCGCCTCCGACGGCAGCGCCCACCGTGCACCGGGCGGTGCCGAGCAGCTCGCCAGCGATGAGCCCATCGCCATCGCCGATGCCCCAACCTCCACCGACAACCTGCCGCCTGCCCTGCCGGTGCAAGTGCCCGCCCTGCCCGCCTCCTTCGCCGGTACCCAGGTCGATGGGCGCTTCCAGCTGGATGCGGGCGGCAACCTGCTGATCACCGAAGACATCCGCCGCATCTTCGACTACTTCCTCAGCGCCATAGGCGAGGAACCCATCGGCATCTCCATCCAGCGCCTGCGCGGCTACATCACCGCCCAGCTGCAGGAGCCGGCCGAAGGCCAGGCCCTGGCGCTGCTCGAGCAATACCTGGACTACAAACGGCAGCTGGTGCAACTGGAGAAGGACCTGCCGCAACTGGCGGACCTCGACGCCATGCGCCAGCGCGAAGCCGCGGTGAATGCCCTGCGCGCCCGCCTGTTCAGCGCCGAGGTGCACCAGGTGTTCTTCGCCAGCGAGGAAACCTACAACCGCTTCACCCTCGATCGCCTGGCCATCGTCCATGATGCAGCCCTCGACGACGCCGCCAAGGCCGCCGCCGTCGACCGCCTGCGCCAGGACCTGCCAGAAGAGCTGCAGGACAGCGTGCTGCCACAACTACAGGCCGAGCTGCATGTCCAGACCGAGCAGCTGCAGGCCAAGGGCGCCACCCCTGCCGAGATCCGCCGTCTGCGCCAGCAACTGGTCGGCGGCGAAGCCACCCAGCGCCTGGAGGCACTGGACCAGCAGCGCCAGGGCTGGAAGCAGCGGATCGGCGCCTTCCAGGCGGAAAAGGCACGCATCGAAGCCAACCAGGGGCTCAGCGATAGCGACCGCCGCGCCGCCATCCAGCGCCTGGCCGAGGAGAAGTTCGACGAACACGAGCGCCAGCGCCTGGATGCCGCCCTGGAACTGGCCGCCGCCCGCGCGCAGCAGCCCTGAAACGCAGAAGGCCCGCACATGGCGGGCCTTCTTCGAGTTCGCAGCGGGTTACTGGCTGAATTTGTGGTCCAGGGAGAAGCGGCCGGCGCCTTCGATCAGCAGGGTGCCGGAGATCAGGGCGAGGATCAGCGCGTACTCATAACCACCGTTGGTGATGAAGAAACCGCTGGCCCAGTGCACGCTGAAGATGGCGACCACCATGGCGACGATCAGCGACGCAGCGGCAGGGCGAACCAGCAGGCCGATCACCAGGGCCAGGCCACCGAAGAACTCGGCGCTGCCTGCCATCAGGGCCAGCAGGTAGCCAGGAGCCAGACCGATGCTTTCCATCCACTGGCCGGTGCCTTCCAGGCCGTAGCCGCCGAAGAGGCCGAAGAGCTTCTGCGAACCGTGGGCGGCGAAGGTCAGGCCGGTCACCACGCGCAGCAGGGTGATGCCGATGCCGGCGTTGGTGGAGAGAATGCGTTTGATCGGGTTGCTCATGTCGCGTTTCCTTTCGTGTGAGGAGTGTGTGGGTTCAGACGGAAGCCATCTTAGTAGATTTTTTCGATATTAAAACCGCAAAAAACGCAGTATTGAAATCGATAAAATCGATTATTTCCCTCTGCTAGCCACTTTCTTCTGCGGCTCCAGCAGATAGCGCTCGCGGTCATAGGCCAGGTAGTACTTGTTCACCGCGCTGACGTAGCTGACCACCCCCATGCCCAGTTGCTCGGCGGCGATGCGCTCCACCTGGAAGAACCACTGGTTGGGGTTCAGCCCCCGGCGCCGGGCCTCCGCGCGCAGGCTTTGCACCCGCTGCGGGCCGACGTTGTAGGCCGCCAGGGTGAAGGCCATGCGCTCGCGCTCATTGAGCTGGGCGCTGTTGAAGAAGCCCTTGCGCAGCATCGCCAGGTACTTGGCCGAGGCCTGTACGTTGTTCTCCAGCGCATGGATATTGCCCACGCCCACGGTGCGCGCCGCCCCCGGAGTGATCTGCATCAGCCCGGTGGCCCCACTGGCGCCACGGGCGGCCGGGTTGAGGCTGGATTCCTTGAAGGCCACGGCGGCCAGGTTCAGCCAATCGAAGGCATGCTGGTCGGCGAAGCGCTGCAGCACCGGGCGCACCTTCTCCAGACGCTGCCGGTCGGCTCGGGCCAGGGGGCTATGCACCTTGTACAGGCGGCGATAGACGCGCTGGAAGGTGGCGTCCTGGTCGGAGGGCGCGTTGTAGCTGGCGAGGAAGCGGTCGATGCTGGCCCGCAGCATCGGCGCGTCACGGCGCACGAACCAGGTCATGTCGCGCTGGTTGTCCAGCACCAGGTGCTTCTCTATACGCAGCTTGGGCATCACCTTGGCCCAGCGCTCGGCAATGGGCTGCTCGACGGCGGTGAGCGGGAAGATGCCGGCCTGGACCATCTCCAGCACGTCCTCCACCGCCAGGCTCGAATCGACCCACTCGATGACGATGGGCGCCAGCTTGCGCTGTGCCAGTTGCTGGTTGACCCGGCGCAGGGCCTCGGCCGCCGCACTGCCGGCGGGCAGCGCGATGCTGCGGCCGGAAAGCTGCTCCAGGCGCTGGTAGCGACGGTCGCCACTGCGGCTCACCAGCAGCAGCGGCACATGGCGGCGAATCGGGGCGCTGGCGCTGACCTCGCCGCCGCTGCGTGGGTCCACCAGCTCGCCGGGGGCTACCAGGTCGCCCTCGCCGCGCTGCAAGGCGGCGAGCAGCTGGTCCTTGGCCCTGGGGATGATCTTCACCTCCAGCTCACGGCCGTCGCGGGCATTGCGGTTGAGGTACTGCTCGAAGGCGCGGATGCGGTGGTATTCGATGCCGATGGCTTCACCCTTGATCTCGCCGGAGCTGTTGCGGCTCTGGTTCACCAGCACACGCAGCACACCGCTGCGGCGGATCTGCGCCAGGTCACGGGCCTCGCTCGGCTGCTGCCAGGCTTCCGGCGGGCCAGCCAGGCGCGCTGCCGCCGGGAACGGCAGCAGGGCGAGCAGGCACAACAGAAGCAGCAGCGGTCGGGTCATCGAATCTCCCGGTCAGGGCTGCAGGGTGCGAACCGACCGTCTGAGAGCGCAACGCCTGGACGGAATTCCGGGCGTGCGAGGGGCGCGGAGAGTGTCACAGCTCGGCCGTCGACGCCAGCCACAATGCTGTAACAACTTCAACAAACACCCATAAGCAATTGTAAGTATTGGCTTTTCTTCTATTCGACAAGCTTTGCTATTCTGCTCCGCTCGCGTCCGAGGTAGCACCATGCAACTCATCGACATTGGCGTCAATCTGACCCATTCAAGCTTTGCCGCAGAGCGTGAAGCACTGCTCGAACGCGCCTTCGCCGCTGGCGTGGCGCAACTGGTCCTCACCGGCACCAGCGTGGCCGATGCCGAAGAAGCCCTGGCGCTGGTGCGTCAGCTCGACCCCGAAGGCGGCCACCTGTTCAGCACCGCCGGCCTGCACCCCCACGAAGCCAGCCAGTGGAACGCCGACAGCGCCCGCCACCTGCGCGCCCTGCTGGCCGAGCCGGAAGTACGCGCCGTGGGTGAATGCGGCCTGGATTTCAACCGCGACTTCTCCCCGCGTCCGCAACAGGAAAAGGCCCTGGAAGAGCAACTGGCCCTGGCCGTCGAACTGGGCCTGCCGGTGTTCCTCCACGAGCGCGACGCCAATGAGCGCCTGCTGGCCATCCTCAAGCAGTTCCGCGACCGCCTGCCGGCAGCCGTGGTGCACTGCTTCACCGGCGAGCAGCGCGCCCTCTTCTCCTACCTCGACCTGGACCTGCACATCGGCATCACCGGCTGGATCTGCGACGAGCGCCGGGGCACCCACCTGCACCCGCTGGTGCGCGAGATTCCCCAGGGCCGGCTGATGCTGGAAAGCGACGCGCCCTACCTGCTGCCACGCAGCCTGCGACCGAAACCCAAGAGCGGGCGCAACGAGCCGGCCTTCCTGCCCGAGGTGCTGATGGAAGTGGCCCGTCACCGCGGTGAAACACCCGAGCACCTGGCCGAGCACACCACCGCGTGTGCACGCGCATTTTTCGGGCTGCCGAACATCGCCTAACCTGTTCCTGTAAAGAGGCAGATTGATACGGATCAACGATCACGTCACAGTGCTGCGAAACAATGCTGGCACCTTGCCTAGCCTCCGAGAAAAAAGAACAGAACATGGGTAACTGGATGCGAGATCTTTCCCTGAAGTACAAGTTCTGGGCGGTCAACGCCGTCGCCTTCATCACCACACTGCTGCTGGTGCTGCACGCCATCAGCCTCGAGCGCGACGCCCGCGTGGAAAGTGCCCGCGAAGCAGCCCAGGCCCAGGCAGCCCTGCTGCGCGCCTGGCCCGCCGGGCAGGCCCTGCCCAGCGGCAACGGCGTGGTCCGCTTCGCCGCCGGCAGCGCGCCGCAGGTGCAGGGTGTCGACAGCGCCGCACTGACCCGCGCCAATGGCTGGGTCGAACTGGATCACGACGCCCTGTTCGGCAGCGACCCGGTGATCGGCGCCCAGGTGCAGGATGCCGCCGACGGCCAGCGCATCGCCGTATTGGCCCACGCCCCGAGCCTCGCCGAAGTCTTCGCCTCGCGCATGTTCAACTACGCGGTCACCGTGTTCCTGCTGATGATGGCGCTGCTGGCCTCCTCGCAACTGCTGATCCGCTTCCTCCTCAGCCACCTCAACACCCTCAAGGACGTGATGCTGCACGTGGAGAAGAGCGGCGACCTGTCCGCCCGCGTGCCGCTGGACAGCCGCGACGAAGTGGGCCAGATGGCCAGCGCCTTCAATGCCATGCAGGCGGGCTTCCAGCGCGTGGTGGGCACCGTCGCCCAGGTCACCGAGCGCCTCGACGAAGGGGCCGCGCGCCTGGCGTCGAGCATGGGCGAGGTGCGCCAGGGCATGCTCGGCCAGCAGAGCGAGACCGACCAGGCCGCCACCGCCATCAACGAGATGTCCGCCACCGTCCACCACATCGCCCAGCACGCCGCCGACACCCGCGACCAGTCGCAGACCGCCGACCAGCTCGCCGGTGCCGGCCAGAGCGTGGTCAGCCGTGTAGGCGAGTCCATCGCCGGGCTTTCCAGCGGTGTGCAGCAGACCGCCGAGATGATCGAGAAGCTGGCCGAAGACAGCCAGAAGATCAGCAGCGTGGTCAGCGTCATCCACGGCATCGCCGAGCAGACCAACCTCCTCGCCCTCAACGCCGCCATCGAGGCCGCCCGCGCCGGTGAAATGGGCCGTGGCTTCGCCGTGGTGGCCGACGAAGTGCGCAACCTCGCCAAGCGCGTGCAGGACAGCACCGACGAGATCACCAGCATGATCCTCGCCCTGCAGTCCGGCACCCGCGACGCCGTGGAATTCATGCAGGAAAGCTCGTTCAAGGCCGACAGCTGCGTGCAGCAGGCCCATGAAGCCGGCGAAGCCCTGGCCGCCATCACCGGTGCCGTGGCGCAGATGCGCCAGAGCAACACGCAGATCGCCGTGGCGGCGGAGCAACAAAGCCATGTGGCCGAGGAAATGACCCGCGCCGTGGTCGGCATCCGCGACGTCACCGAACTCACCGTCAGCCAGACCGTCGGCTCCGCCTCCACCAGCGCCGAGCTGGCCAACCTCGCCAGCGAGCTGTCTCGCGCCATCCGCCAGCTCAAGCTCTGAGCGAACTATCCCGCCCATAGTCAGAACCCATTCGCCGGCCCTCCCGGGGCCGGCCTAGACTTGCCCGCAATCCTTCAAGGAATCCGCACCATGGGCAAACGTCTTCCCAACATGCGCACCTGGCAATGGCGCACCTACGCCAGGAACCACCGCAACCCCACCAACCTGGTGCTGCACCTGCTGGCGGTGCCGCTGTTCATCGTCGCCACCCTGGTGCTGCTCAACGGCCTGTTCACCTGGCGCTTCCTGCCCGTCGTCCTCGGCGTGATCGGCCTGGTCGCCTCCCTGGGCCTGCAATCCCACGGCCACCGGCTGGAAGCGGAAGCCCCCGAGCCCTTCCAGGATCGCAAGGACGCCGTGGGCCGCCTGCTGACCGAGCAGTTCGTCACCTTCCCGCGTTTCCTGTTCAGCGGCGCCTGGTGGCGCAACTGGCGCAACCGACCCTGACACCGCATCCTTGCCAGCAAAGCGCCATTACTTTCGTCGGAAAGACTCAAGCTGGCCGCAGAAATGACGATATGCTGACACCACGCTGTATGAGGGACGTCGCATGCCGTCAAAGCGACAGATATTTGTCACCATTTTTCTGACTTTCGCCCTGTACTCCCTCGCTCGGGGCGAGCAGTCCAGCTATCCCCTGGATATCCCCGCCCTGCGCCTGCACCTGCCCGGCGCCAGCCCCCTGGTGTTCACCCTGCGCGACCTCCAGGCGATGCCCGGCGTCAACCTGCGCGCACGCGGGCCCAGCGACGACAAGGTCTCCGACTGGTACGGCGTGCCCCTGAGCCAGTTCCTCCAGCAGCTCCCGGCGAACCTGCAGCACCCCGCCGAACTGCACCTGCGTGCCCTCAACGACTACTCGGTGGTGATCCCCGCCAGCGACATCGAGCGCTACCAGCCGGTGATCGCCTATTCCCGCGACGGCCAGCCCATGGCGGTGGAAGCCTACGGCCCGCTCTTCCTCATGTACCCCTTCAACGCCCACGCCGAGTTGCGCGTGCAGAAGTACTACAACCGTGCCATCTGGCAACTGAGTGATATCTACATCGAGTAGCGACCATGCCCGACAGTTTTGCCGACAGTATTTCCCTGCCGCGCAAGCGGCTGGTGATGGCGGTCCTCCTGGTCATCATGCTGGTCATGGCGATCACCGCCGGTGGTTCGCTATGGCTGGTGGTCAACGAAGCGCGGCAGCTCGGCCGCCCCGGCTCCCACGGCGAGCTGTGGCAGGTCTACCAGATCCGCAACGGCATGGACCGCCTGGTCGAGGAAGCGCAACGCATCGAGCAGGGGCATAGCAGCGCCACCCAACTGGTGGTGCGCCTCGGCGTGCTGCGCAGCCTGGCCCGCCCCATCGAAGGCCATCACCTGTTCGACTTCCTGCCCACTGCGCGCCCTGACACCACCCGCACCCTGCAGCGCGTGGCCGAACTCAGCCAGCGCTGGCTGAGCCGCGTCGACTGGAACGACCAGACCTCCGCACGGGCCACCAGCGGCGAGATCCTCCAGGAGCTGCCGCCGCTGCAACGCGCCATGCACGAGGTGATGGTGGCGGCCAACATTTCCCTGGCCAATGAGCTGGACGAAGAGCGCCAGCGCCTCTACGGCTACTTCAGCAAGCTCGCCTGGGCCCTGTTCGGGCTGCTGGTGGGGGGCGCCCTGCTGGTCACCCACCTGATCTACAACTTCCGCGAGGCCCGCCGGCTGAGCGAAAGCCTGGGCGAACTCGCCCACACCCTGGAAAGCCGTGTCGAAGCCCGCACCCTCGCCCTCAGCGAAGGCCGCGAGCTGCTCAAGCACATCCTCGAAGCCAGCCCCAGCGACGTCGCCCTGATCGGCGCCGAGTCCGGCAAGGTGCACTTCGTCAACCAGCGCCTGATCGTCCGCCAGGGGCTGCAACGGGGCTCGCTGTTCTCCCTGGATCGGCTGTTCGCCGCCGAATCCGAGGCCCATCGCTTCCGCGCCGCCCTCGAAGAGCGCCGCCAGATCGACGACTGGGAAGCCCTGCTGGGCAAGGCGGCGCCTTACTGGGGCGTGGTCTTCGGCCGCATCGTCGAGCTCGAGGGCGAGCCTGCGCACCTGGTCTGGAGCTACGACATCAGCCTGCGCAAGCGCATGGAACACGAGCTGCTGACCCTGGCCACCACCGACGGCCTCACCGGCCTCGACAACCGCCGCGCCTTCATGCAGCGCGCCGAAGACATGCTGCGCCAGGCCGAACGCTTCGGGCACCCGTGCTCGGTGCTGATGATGGACATCGACCACTTCAAGGCGGTCAACGACGGCCACGGCCACGCCATCGGCGACGACGCGCTGCGCGCCACCGCACGGGTGATGCGCGACTGCCTGCGCGGCGTGGACGTGCTCGGGCGCCTGGGGGGGGAAGAGTTCGCGGCGATCCTGCCGGAAACGGGGGATGGCAAGGCCGCACTGGTGGCCGAGCGCCTGCGCGCCGGCATCGAGGCCCTGCGCGTCGACCTGCCCAGTGGCGATGTCCTGCGGGTCACCCTGAGCCTGGGCATCGCCGAGAAACGCCCCGGCGAAAGCCTCGAATCCCTGCTTGGCCGCGCCGATGCGGCGCTCTATGGCGCCAAGCAGGCCGGGCGCAACCGCGTGGAAGTCGCGCCCGTCTGAGGGCTCAACCGAAGACGGTGACCGTCTGCCGGCTCAGCGCCACCAGCTCGCCGGAGGGCGTCCACAGGCGGGCCGAGATATGGCCGTAGCCATCACGGGCGTGTTCGATCTCGGCGCGGTACAGGCACCACTCCAGGGTGCCCACGGCCGGCAACGGCTGCACGAACTCGATGGTCCAGGTCAGCGAGCTGCCCGGCACCGGGCTGCGCAGGTGCGGCAGCACCGCCGGTGGCCAGGCATCCACCAGCGCCAGCAGGTGCGCCACCTCGACGGGCTCGTCTTCCACATCACCACGGAAACGCACCCAGCCGCCCATTTCGCGGGCCGGACTATTGGTGAACGGCATGCTGCCGATGCCCCAGCGCATGGCCAGGAAGCGCGTGAACTCCGGCGTCACGCCGCGCAGGAAGGGCAGCTCCTGGCACTCCTCCGCGGGCTTGATCACCGGCGCCGGCTCGGCCGCCACATCGATGGCCGACTCCCGCGAGGCGCCGAAGCTGCCCTGCACCACAGCCACGGTCTGGCCGTTCTGCACCGCGCGGCAGAACATCTGGCTCACCGCCTTGCCCTCGCGCAGCACCTCGGCCTCGACGCTGGCCGGCACCTCGGCCTCCATCGGGCCGACGAAGGTGATCGCCAGCGAACGCACCGGGCGCCCGTCGCTCACCTTGGCGCTCATCGCCTCATAGGCCAGCGCGGCCACCAGGCCACCGAAGCTGGCCCGCCCCTGAGCCCAGGCACTGGGCACCACCACCGCTGCGGGGTTGCTGCGCACCGCCTGGATCAACTGGGAAAACTTCATGCTCAACTCACCCGCTGAAATCGAAAGTGGGGGGATGTTAGGGGATTGCCCCGGCGCTAGAAAGCCAACCTTCAAGCGGGTAGCGACAACGGGAAGGGGAAAAATGCCAGGCCATCAGGCGCACTGATGGCGCCGACGCGCTCCTGTAGGAGGAGCCCTCTCGGAACACCCACCGCCGGGCGGGTGAACCCACGAAACAACCCTGCACGGCATCGTCGGGTTACACCCGACCTACATCGGAATCGACGACGAGGCAGGATCAGCCCAGGCTCGCCTGCAGCTTCTCCAGCACCCGTTCCGAACGCACCTCGGCGCCGTGCATGGCCACGCTCCAGGCCTTCACCCGGGGTGCAAGGTCGGACTCCTGCTCGGCCATCGCCAGCCATTGCAGGCGGTCGTGCCATTTGCCGAGGGCGGTCTGCGCGCCCTTGAGCAGACGCTGGGTCTTGTCGGTGACGTCCACCAGCTGCGGGTATGCCTCACTGCCGTAGCGGGCGCGCTTGATCAGCAGGCGCAGGCGGTGACGGTCGTGGGCCGGGTCGGCCAGGGCCTGCTCCAGGCGCTTCCAATCCTTGGCCAGGCGCTTGCGGATGCTCTTGCGCGGCTTTTCCAGCAGGCCTTCGCGGTGGGAGATGCGCAGCAGCTGCGGCCAGGCATCCAGCACCCGGAACAGTTGCGCCAGGGCCGGCGCTGCCAGCAACGCGGTGTAGCCCGCCCGCACCCGCTGGCGGCGCAACTCGGCCAGTTGCACCAGGCCGTGGCTTTCCAGCTCGACGATCAGCACCTCCAGGTCACGCAGCGGCGTACTCAGCGCCCCCACCTCGCGGGCGGCGGCATCGAGCACGTCGGCAGCGGGCAGGTCGCGCAGGGGCCGCAGCAGGCTGCGCAGGCGACGGATGTTGATGCGCAGGTCGTGCAGCGCCTCGCCATCGGTGTCGGCCTCAAGGCGTGCACGGCAGGACAGCAGCTTGATTTCGAGGGTCAGGACCTGGGCGATCAGGTCGTCGAGCATGGCGGGCATGGAGCGATCATCCGAGAGGGCGGGCGCGCTCCGATCAGCGCTCCACGCGGGTAAGACGCCAGGGCAGCGCCCTGCGCAAGGCCTTCAATGCCTGCGCGAGCTCTGCCGGTGGCAAAGGCTCGCCAGCATACCGCAGCGCCTCGTAGCGGCGGGCGAATTCCTCGATCAGTGGCGCCTGCGCCGGCAACGCGTGGGCCGCCCTGGCCGCATAGTCGCGCGGGCCCTCGCCCTTGCCCCGGCGCACACCCTGGCGGCCCAGGGCCCGCTCGAAGCCCTGGAACAGGCGCAGCTGCGGGTCACGCTCGCGGCGCCAGGGCTTGAACATGAACAACGCCACCAGGCCCACCAGGACTCCGCCACCGCCCACCAGCAACAGGGCGAAGGTGCGGGCGTCGAGCGAGCCGAACCAGCGCTGCAGCACCTGCATCTGCACCTCGCCCTGGTAACCCAGGACCCAGCGCTGCCAGCCGTAATTGAGCTGGTCCCAGGCCAGGCGCAGCTGGTTCACCCAGCCCACCTGGCGGTAGCGCAACGGCGAGAAGGGCGAGTTCTCGAGGAAGCTCTGCTCCTCGGCCACCGCTTCCTCCAGCCCCTGCTCGATGCGGTTGGGCGCGACCTGGAAGGTCGGGTCGACGCTGGTCCAGCCCTTCTCCGGCGTCCAGTACTCGACCCAGGCATGGGCGTCGAACTGGCGCACCGCCACGTAGTTGCCCGCCGGGTTGATCTCACCGCCCTGGTAGCCGGCCACCACCCGCGCCGGCACGCCGGCCGAACGCAGGACGAAGGTCATGGCCCCGGCGTAGTGGGCGCAGAAGCCCCGGCGGCTGTCGAAGAGGAATTCGTCCACGCTGTTCGCCCCGCCCGGCGGCGGCTTCAGCGTGTAGACGTAGGGCTCGCGATTGAAATGCTGCAGCAGCGCCTGCACCAGGTCCTCCGTCGCCGGGTGCCGGGCCTTGAGCTCGGCGGCCCAGGCGCGGCTGCGCGGGTCGCCCTGTTCGGGCAGCTGCAGGGTGCGCCGGCGTACACGGTCGTCGAGCGCCGGGTCGCGCAGCGCGTCCGGCCAGGAGGTCACCCGGTACAGCAGCGAGCGGTCCACGGGGCGCCGCCGCTGCAGGTGGAAGTCGATCATCTGCCGGGTGTCTTCGAGGCTGGTCTCGCCCACGTCCAGGGCGAACAGCCAGGGCCGCGCGCTGGGCTGCATCACCACGCTGTAGTTCAGCGGCTCGCCGCGCTTCTCCCACTGCGCCGGGGTGTTGAACTGGCTGGCTTCGGACTGCGACCAGCGGCGGCCATCGAAGCGCTCCAGGGTCAGCGCACGCCAGTAGAGCTCACGGCGCGGCGGCGGTGGCCCCTCGAAGCTGGCGCGGAAGGCCAGCTCGGCGGACTGGCTGAGCTCGGCGATATCGGCCGGCGCCATGCTGTCGGAAAGCCCGGTGACGCCCTTGTCGCTGGGCAGCGGCAACGACCACAGCGGCCCCATTCGCGGGAAGAACAGGAACAGCAGCAGCATCAATGGCAACGCCTGGGCCAGCAGGGTCGCCGCCAGGCGCAGGGTGGCCAGCGGGCGAGCGGCGAAGGCGCTCTGCTGCAGGCCGATCAGCGACGCCAGCAGCGCGGTCACCGGCAACAGGCTGTAGACGGCGGCGAGCATGCCATCGTCGAACAGGTAGGCCGTCACCACGGTGAAGAAGCCAAGGAAGATCAGCACCAGCGCATCACGCCGGGTGCGCATCTCCACCAGCTTGAGAATGAAGGCCGCCACCAGCAGCACCACGCCGGAGTCCAGGCCGATCAGGCTGCCCCGGGACAGCAGCACCCCGGCGCCGGCGCCGACCATCAGCAGCACCTTGGCCAGGCCGCTGGGATAGCGCGCACGCATGCGGAACACCTGCACCCGCCAGCCGGCGCACACCAGCCACAGGCCGATGATCCACAGCGGCAGGTGGAACAGGTGCGGCAGGATCACCAGCACCTGGGCCACCAGCAGCCAGGTCAGGGCGATGCGCGGAATCGGCTGTACCGTGCTCATCGCGCCACCCCATAGAGGGCCAGCGCGCGCAGACAGGCATCGCGGTGCGGCTCACCGACGGCCGGGCGCAGCTCCTGGCCACCCAGGCGCAGGCCGAAGGGCTGGCCACGTTCGGTGAAGGTCAGCACCCAGTGGCAGAGCAGCGACAGCCGGCTTTCCAGCTCGCCTTCCAGGCCCTCCAGGTCGAGCCACAGGTCGGCACCGGCGAGGGCGGCGAAATCCTTGATGAACAGGCCCTGCCCCCGGGAATAGGCCTTCCAGTGCAGGCGCCGCCGCGAATCGCCGGGCTGGTAGGGCTTGAGCCCCTGGTAATCGTCTGCGCCACGGCCGAGCACGCGCACGCCCTCCTCCTCATCATCCTGGCGGCCACCGTTGCCCATGGGCAGGTCACCGGGCAGCGGGCGCGGGTAGACCAGCGCCGCCTGGTCCAGGTCCACCCAGCTCCAGGCCACCAGCAAGCCGAGGGGGAAGCGGCTCTCCACCCGCAGGCGCCCCGGGCGCAGCCAGCCACGGCGCTCGGCCGGCAGGTCCACCTCGCAGTCGCAGGAACCGGCAGCGGGCACGTCTTGCGCCTGCAACTCGGCCGGCGGCCAGCCTAGGGCGATGGCCTGGTGGGGCTGGCGCTCGCTCTCCAGGCGCACCCGGAAGCGCGCGCGCTCGCCGACGAACACCGCTGGCGCCCCGGCGGCGCGTAAGGTCATGCCGGAAAGATTCCGGAAGGTATGGAGGATGGTCAGGATGAACACCGACAGCAGCAGGAAGGTCAGGCCATAGGCCAGGCTGTTCTGGTAGTTGATCGCCGCCAGCAGCATCAGCACCAGGGCGATGCCGAAGGCCAGGCCGGTGCGCGTAGGGATGATGAAGATGCGTCGCTGGTTGAGGCGCACCTCGGCTGCGGGCGGAATCCGCTTCGCCAGCCAGCGGTTCCAGCGCGGCCGCACGCGCTGCCTGAGCATCAGAGCGCCGGGACTTCGCGCAGCAACCACTGCACCAGGGCGCCGCCGCCGTGGCCGGCCGGGTCGGCCTGTTCACGCAGGCGGTGGCCGACCACCGAAGGCAGCACGGCTTGTACGTCCTCGGGGATCACGTAATCACGCCCGGCCAGCAGCGCCCAGGCGCGGGCGGCGGCGAGCAGCGCCAGGCTGGCACGCGGCGACAGGCCCCAGGCGAACTGGGCATGGGAACGGGTCGCCTCCACCAGGCGCAACACATAGTCCACCAGCGCATCGCTGACACGGATCTTCGGCACCTCGGCCTGGATCAGCGCCAGCTCGGCGTGGTCCAGCACCGGCTCCAGGCGCGGCAGGATCTCCCGGCGCGCTTCGCCCAGCAGCAGGGCCTTCTCCGCCACACGGGCCGGGTAGCCCAGGGACAGGCGCATGAGGAAGCGGTCCAGCTGCGATTCCGGCAGGGCGAAGGTGCCGCCCTGGCTCACCGGGTTCTGCGTGGCGATGACGAAGAAGGGTTCGGGCAGCGGCCGGGTCGCACCCTCGATGGTCACCTGGCCCTCCTCCATGGCTTCGAGCAGCGCACTCTGGCTCTTGGGCGTGGCGCGGTTGATCTCGTCGGCCAGCACCAGCTCGGCGAATACCGGGCCGGGGTGGAAGACGAACTGGCCGGTGTCCTTGTCGAACACCGAGGTGCCGAGGATGTCGCCGGGCAACAGGTCGGAGGTGAACTGGATGCGCTGGAAGCTCAGCCCCAGCACCCGCGCCAGGGCATGGCTGAGGGTGGTCTTGCCCATCCCGGGCAGGTCTTCGATCAGCAGGTGACCCCGGGCCAGCAGGCAGGTCAGCGCCAGGCGCACCTGGGGCTCCTTGCCCAGCACGACCTGGTTAACGGCGTTGAGGCAGGCATCCAGTCTGGTTCGCATCGCAAGCTCCCGAAACAATGGGCCGATGCTACCGGCGAGCGCAGAGATGGCAAAGCGCCCTGCAATTTTTGCTGACGAAACCGTGCGCCAGGTCCGCCCCAGCGAAACGGCACGCCAGAGCCGTCGGAGGGCTCCGGCACCCCCTGTGACTCAACAGGATGAGCTCGTGCCGTAGGGTGTGCCGTGCGCACCGCCGCTCGGTGCCTCCGGCGAGCCCTAGGTGCGCACAGCACACCCTACGTCCGGAATGAGCGGCGGTTGCATGCTACGAGGTCGGGTTGTTCCCCTTTCCAAAGGGCCAAAAGCAAAGCCACGTTCTGAGAACGTGGATGTTTACGCCGATTGCCCAGGCACCCTGCCATTCGCGGTTGAAACCGCTCCCACATCGGCGGCCCGAGAGTTATAAGCGGAAATGCCCCGCCATCGCCTGCAGGTCGCGGCCCAGAGAGGCCAGTTGGGTGCTGGAGCTGGCGGTTTCCTCCATGGCCATGGCGGACTGGTCGGCGATGTCGCGGATGCTGGTGACGCTGCGGTTGATCTCTTCGGCCACGGCGCTCTGCTGCTCGGCGGCGGCGGCGATCTGCTGGTTCATCTGGTGGATCACCGACACCGCCTCGGCGATGCCGCTCAGCGCCAGCTCGGTGTGGTTGGCGTCCTGCACCGTCATCTCCACCAGCGCCCCGCTCTCCTGCATGCGCTCCACGGACTGGCGCACGCCGTCGCGCAGGGTGGCGATCAGCCGCTCGATCTCGGCGGTGGATTGCTGGGTGCGCTTGGCCAGCGCGCGCACCTCGTCGGCCACCACGGCGAAACCACGGCCCTGGTCGCCGGCCCGCGCCGCCTCGATGGCGGCGTTCAGCGCCAGCAGGTTGGTCTGCTCGGCCACGCTCTTGATCACGTCCAGCACCGAACCGATGCTCTGGGTCTCGTGGCTCAGGTGCTCGATGCTCTGGGTCGCCGCCTCCATGGCCGCGGCCAGCTGGTTGATGCGCCCCAGGGTCTGGCGCACCACTTCGCTGCCATTGCTGACCTTGCTGTCGGCGCTCTGGGTGGAGGCCGCGGCCGCCTCGGCGTTGCGCGCGACTTCGTGCACGGTGGCGGTCATCTCGCTCATGGCGGTGGCCACCTGGTCGGTCTCCAGCTTCTGGCCGTTGACGCCGACCCGGGTCTGCTCGGTGACCGAGGACAGCGCCTGGGCCGAGGAAGAAATCTGCATCACCCCGCCCTGCAGCCGGCCGACCATGTCACGCAGATTGGCCGACATGCCGCGCATGGCCTCCAGCAACTGGCCCACTTCGTCGCTGCGGTCCACCTCGATCTCGACGCTGAGGTCGCCGGCGGAAATCTGCCGCGCCACCGCGATCACCCGTTGCAGCGGGCGCACGATCAGCAGGGCGATCAGCACCGTGGCCGCCAGGCCGATGACCAGGGCCATGGCGCTGGCCATGAGGATCAGCAGCGAGCTGGCCTTCTGCTGGGCGAGCATCGCCTCCTTCTGCAGCGCGGAAGCCTGGTCGACGGCCTGGACGATCACCTCGGCGGCGCCCACCAGCGCCTGGTACTCCACCTTCTGCTGGCGCAGGTGGCCGGTGTATTCCTTGAGGCGCTCGTTGAACGAATCGATATTGCCGATCACCTCGGTGAGCACCGCGGCGTAGCCCGGGTCCTTCATGCTCTCGCGCAGCTCGCCGGCGAGCTTCTGTGCATCCAGCGCCTCCTGGATGGCGCTCTCGTCGATCTCGCCGCTGCTACGGCTCTGCTCCAGGCGCACACGGGCCTGGTTCAGGGCCAGCAGCAGGGACTGGTAGACGCGGCTGATCTCGCCGCCCTGGGCGACCATCTCGGCGCCTTCCGCGCCCTGGGAACTCTTCAGCAGGTCGACGCCGTCCTCGTTGAGGCCCGACTGCAGCACGTCGAGGCTGTTGGAGGCGCTGACCACCAGCCAGTTGGCCGCCTCCAGGGACAGGCGCATGTTGTCGGTCAGTTCCACGTAGCGGTCGAAGGCCGTACGGTAGGCGGTCACCGCCTGCTCCACCTGGCCCAGGGCCTGCCGGCTGGCATCGCCGAGGTCCGCCGCCAGAACCTGGCCATGCTCCTGCAGGGCCTGGGTCGCCTGGCGCAACGCCTCGGCCTGCTTGGCGTCGCCGGTCAGGGCGTAATCCTTCTCGATCAGGCGGATGCCCAGCACCTCACCTTCCAGCGCATCGGTACGCTCCAGCAGGCTGGCTCCGGCGGCCACACTGCGCAGCGCGGAGAAGCCGGTGGCGGCCACCACGGCGGTGAGCAGCAGCACCACGCCGAAGCCCAGGGTCAGCTTCTTCGCCGTGCCGAGGCTGGCGATACCACGTTGCAGAACCGATGCCATGGGAACTCCTCCTCACCGGGTGACCGGCGGCGCGCCACGCGTCGCCGGAACAACAGCGCGAACTTAGGAGCGAGACGGTACTGGCGACAAGCCATAACCCTGCCAGGGGTCGGCCGAATGGAGGTTTTAGCTATGCGGAGGTCGCTTTCAGAGCAGGCGCCGGGGAGCCGGCGCCAGAATCCCACCCCGGGTCAGGTCGGGCGCACCAGGTTGAAGGTGTCCTGGGTGCGCACGTAGGCGCTGCCGCCCAGGCGCCCCACCAGGTCGAGCTTGTGCGGGTCGGCCCGGCCCTGCTCGTTGAGCACCGCCTCGTCGATATGGGCCAGCAGCACGCGGGCGAAGATCAGGTGGCAGTTGGGGTTCTCCCGCGGGTAGGGCTGCACCTCCACCAGCTCGCACTCGAAGGCCACCGGCACGCCCTTGACCCGGGGCGGTGCCACGCGCAGCGACGGCTCGGTGGCGATGCAGCAGGCCTCGAACTCGCTGACCTCGCTCGGCAGCTGCGCGGAGCTGGCGTTCATCGCCTCGGCGAAGGCCTGGGACACCAGCTGGATCACCAGTTGCCCGGTTTCCTGGACGTTGCGCAGGGTGTCCTTGAGGCTGCCATCGGCACGGTTGTTGACGTTCACCATCAGCGTTGGCGGCGCATCGCTGATCACCTGGAAGAAGCTGAACGGCGCCAGGTTCTGAGTGCCGTCCGCCGCCTGGCTGGACACCCAGGCGATGGGGCGTGGCGTCACGGTGGAGGCCAGCCAGCGGTAGGCGTCGAGGGGGCTGAGGGTGGTGAAGTCGAGCTGCATCAGGGGCTCCGGGAGGCGGGAGGGTCGATGGGCGGATTATGCCCCGCGCCCTCCCCCGCGTGGAAAGTCGGCGATCGTCTAATGGGCGCCCCCGATCACGCGACGCGCCAACAGGGCGGCCAGCAGCGGTGCCAGGGCGAACCCGGCGAACAGCCAGATCGCCGCCGACTGTGCACCGGCCACGCCACCCGGCACGCTGAGCCCGGCGGCGTTGGCCACCAGGCCGGCCAGCGCCGCACCGATGGCCATGCCATACAGCTGCACGGTGGTGATGGCGGTGGAGGCGGCGTTCTCCTCGCCGCGCGGGGCCAGTTCCAGCACCCGGGTCAGCAGGTGCGGCCAGCCGATGCCCACGCCCGCGCCCACCGCGGCCAGCGCCAGGCCCACCAACAGGGTGCGCAGCCCGTAGTCCAGTTCGCCGGCCAGCGGAATCAGCCCCGCCAGGGCCAGCAGGCCGACCACGCAAAGCACCGGCCCACCGCGCAACAGGCGCGCCGCATCGCCACCGCTGCGCCCGGAGGACAGCAACGACCCCAGGCTCCAGCCGCCGGCCATGGCCGCCGTCAGGTAACCCGCCACCAGCGGTGACTGGCCATGCAGCACCTGGAGGAAATAGGGCACGAAAATTTCAGTGGTGGTGCCCGCCAGCAGCAGCGCCACGCAGGCATATACGGCGCCCAGCGCAGTGGCCAGGGAAGCGCCGCCGGACGGCAGCAGGCGAACGCCGGCACGGCGATCCCAGACCAGTGCCGCCGCACCGAGCGCCAGCCCCAGGGCCACGCCCAGTGCCTGCAACGGCAGCAGCGGCGACAGGCTGCCCGCCGCCACCGCCAGCACCGAGGCGGCCAGCAGGCCGATCTGCACGAAGGGAATTCCCGGCACCGCACCAGCCTCGGCGGCATCGGCACGCGGGCGCAGTTGCACCAGCACCAGCAGCGCCTGGGCCAGCGCCACCGGCAGCAGCGACCAGAAGGCCCAGCGCCAGTGCCCGGCTTCGGCAAACAGGCCACCCACGGCCGGGCCGCACAGCGTCGCCACGCCCCACATGCCCGACACCAGCGCCACGGCGCGGGGCCACAGCGGGGGCGCGAACACCACGCGGATCAACGCATAGCTCAGGGCCGCCAGCAGGCCGCCGCCCAGCCCCTGCACCGCCCGGGCGCCGAGCATCCAGGGCATCGATTGCGCCGCCGCGCAGCCCACCGAACCCAGGGCGAACAACGCCAGCGCCGCCAGGCAGGCACCGCGCGGGCCGCCACCGGCGAGCAGGCGCGAGGCCAGTGCCGCACCGACGATGGAGGCCACCACGAACAGCGTGGTGTTCCAGGCGTACCAGTCGAGCCCGCCGATTTCGCGCACCACCGACGGCAGCACCGTGGTGACGATGTGCACGTTGATGGCATGCAGGGCGACGCCGCCAGTGAGCGCCACCGCCATCAGGCCGTTGCGCCCGCTGAGCAGCTCGCCCCAGCTGGCGGTGGGCAGGGAATCGAGGGAGGCAGTGGTGTCCATCAGGCATCTCTCCGGATTTATTTATGCAAGAAACAGCTTGGATATTAGGAGCGCAGCGGCAAATTAAACAAGATATTTCTTTGATAAAGGGGATAGGGATTGGCTATGCAGGTGCCGCTCGCGAGGGCATCCGCCGGGGCTCCCGGGCTGAAGCCCGGGCTACGGGTGGCAGTTGGATTACGCAGATTCCTGGGCATGACGATTCATGAACGGCCCCTGTGACAGACCTGCCCTGCGAGCGCCCATAAAAAAGCCGGGGCATGCCCCGGCTTCTGCACGGCCTGGCGAATCAGCGCCCGGCGCGGGACTCGCGGATGTAGAAGCGCGCCTTGTCGGCTTTCTCGGTGCAGCCCTGGAAGCCCTCGAACTGCTGCTGGGTCTTGGCGGCGGTCAGCAGGCTCAGCGCCTTGGAGTAGCTGACGGTGCCGGAGAAGCCCTCGGCCTTGGCCAGGTCGAGTTCCTTCCAGGCCGCGTCCAGCTGGTTGGCGCAGCTGTCGCGGTAAGCCGTCTTGGCGGCGCAACCTGCAAGCATGAGGACGATCAGGGGCAGGCTGATCCAGGCTTTCATGGGGGTTCTCCTCGGGATGTGAAATGGCCATGAGTCTAATGCTGGTTAAGACGGTACGGAACCGGAAAAATTCCGCGCCGTGCCCTGCTCAGCAGCTTTGCAGCATGCCGTTGCATTCCGGCTACAGCGGCGCCCGCGCTCACTTGGCCTCGCTCTTTCTCACAGGTATCGTCTGCCCCTTGTGTAGGAAAAGGTGAAGTCATGAGCAAGCGTGTTGCACTGGTCCTCGGCTCCGGCGGGGCCCGGGGTTATGCCCATATCGGCGTGATCCAGGAAATCGAGGCGCGGGGCTACGAGATCGCCTGCATCGCCGGCTGCTCCATGGGCGCGGTGGTCGGGGGCATCTATGCCGCCGGCAAGCTGGACGAATACCGCGAGTGGACCGAGAGCCTGGACTACCTCGATGTGCTGCGCCTGCTCGACGTCAGCTTCCGCCTGGGCGCCATCCGGGGCGAGAAGGTGTTCGGGCGCATCCGCGAGATCGTCGGCGACATCGATATCGAAGACCTGGCCATCCCCTACACCGCCGTCGCCACCGACCTCACCAACCAGCAGGAAATCTGGTTCCAGGAAGGCTGCCTGCACCAGGCCATGCGCGCCTCGGCGGCCATCCCCAGCCTGTTCACCCCGGTGATGCAGGGCTCGCGCATGCTGGTGGACGGCGGCCTGCTCAACCCGCTGCCCATCGTGCCGGTGGTCTCCAGCCATTGCGACCTGATCATCGCCGTCAACCTCAACTCCACCAACCAGAAGCAGTACCAGCTGCCGGTGATCGAACGACCGCCAGCCATCAAGGGCCGCATCGACCAGATGATGAGCTCCCTCGGCGAGCGCCTGCCCTTCCGCAAGCGCGGCGTCGAAGAGGAACTGCTGCTCGAAGGCGCCACCGCGCCCATCGCCAACCCCTGGGTGGAGGACTCGGCGGAGCCCGGCGCCCAGCAGCCCGCGGCGGCACCGCAGAAGGAAGGCGCGCCGAGTTCGGCCAGTGGCTCGCAGGTGGTCGCCAGCGTCGGGCCGGCCTCGCTGCTGGACCTGGTCAACCAGAGCTTCGAGGTGATGCAGACGTCCCTGGCGCAGTACAAGATCGCCGGCTACCCGCCGGACGTCCTGATCAACGTGCCCAAGCGCGTGTGCCGCTTCTTCGAGTTCTACAAGGCGCCGGAGCTGATCCAGCTGGGCCGCCAGATCGCCCGCGACACCCTGGAGAAGTACGAGCAGGACTGAGTCAGAAGATCGACCAGTCGATGCGCTCGGAGAGTTTCTCCAGCGCCGCCATCCCCGCCACCGAGTTGCCGGACTCATTGAGCTCCGGCGACCACACGCAGACGGTGAAGCGCCCCGGCACCACCGCGACTATGCCGCCGCCTACCCCGCTCTTGCCCGGCAGGCCGACGCGGTAGGCGAAGTTGCCCGCCTCGTCGTACAGCCCGCTGGTGGCCATCAGCGCATTGACCTGCTTGGTCTGCCGCGCGCTGAGCACCGTTTCGCCGCTGTGGGGGCTGACGCCATCGTTGGCCAGGAAGCTGAAGGCCAGGGCCAGGTCCACGCAGTTCATGCGCAGCGCGCAGTGGTGGAAGTAGCTGCGCAGCACCGCCTCGACATCGTTGTGGAAGTTGCCGAAGGACTGCATCAGGTAGGCCGCCGCCGCGTTGCGCGCGCGGTGCTGGTACTCCGAGCGCGCCACCACCTCGTCCGCCACCAGGTAGTGGTTGCCACTCAAGCGCCGGGCGAAGTCGCGCATGGACAACGCCGGAGCGGCGAAGCGCGATTGGTTGATGTCGCAGATCACCAGCGCCCCGGCGTTGATGAAGGGGTTGCGCGGCACGCCCCGCTCGAACTCCAGCTGCACCAGGGAGTTGAACGGCTGGCCGGAGGGCTCGTGGCCCAGGCGCTGCCAGATGTCCTCGCCGGAATGCTGGATCGCCTGCACCAGGCTGAAGACCTTGGAAATACTCTGGATGGAGAACGGCGTGCGCCCATCGCCCGCGCAATAGAGCTCGCCGCCGTTGCTGTACACCGCGATGCCCAGCTGGTTCGCCGGCACCCCGGCCAGCGCCGGGATGTAGCTGGCGACCTTGCCCTGCCCGATCAGCGGGCGGACCTCATCGAGGATTTCGTCGAGCAGTTGTTGCATGTCTTCCTTCCGGCAACGAATGGCGCCAGGCGCCTGGATTAAGCGCTAGACGACGGATTCGCGTTGCGCAACACAGGCGGCGGAAAAGAAGGGACAGGAAGGTGAAATACAACAGGCCGATGTGCCGGCCGGGCATCGCGGCGGCTAGCCCTCGCGCAGGCGGTAGCCGACGCCGGCCTCGGTGACGAGGAAGCGCGGGGCGGCCGGGTCGTCGCCGAGCTTCTGCCGCAGGTGGCCAACCACCACGCGCAGGTAGTGGGTGTCCTCGACATGGGTCGGGCCCCAGATGTCCTTGAGCAACTGCTGCTGGGTCACCACCCGCCCCAGGTGCCGAGCCAGCTGGGCGAGCACCGCGTATTCCTTGCGGGTGAGCGCCACCTCGGCGCCGTCCAGGGTCACCCGGCGGTAGGCGAAGTCGACGCTCAGCGGGCCGCTTTCGACCACCGCTTCCTGCTGCTCGCCGCCACCGGCCTGGCGCAGCAGCACGCGCACCCGGGCGAGGAACTCCTGCACGCTGAAGGGCTTGGTCACGTAGTCATTGGCGCCGCCGTCCAGGGCCAGCACCTTCTCGCCTTCGCTGGCGCGCACCGAGAGCACCAGCACCGGCACCGTCGACCACTCGCGCAGTTCGGCCAGCACCGTCTTGCCGTCCATGTCCGGCAGGCCCAGGTCGAGCACCACCAGGTCCGGCCGCGCCAGCGCCGCCTGGGCCAGGCCCTCGGCACCGTTGGCCGCTTCCAGCACCTTGTAGCCCTGGGCCGCGAGGCTGATGCGCAGGAACTTGCGGATCTGCGCCTCGTCGTCGATGACCAGGAGGGTCGGTTGGTTGGTGGTCATCGGGGACTCATCGCTTCCATGGCCAATGCGGACCGCTTCCTCGTGGGAGCGAATTCATTCGCGAAGGACAGCTCCGCTGTCCGTTCACGGCATCGATACAGCAGACGGGACAGGGCATCATTCCTCCTCCAGCACCGGCTGCGGGTGCAGCGGCAGGTGCAGGGTCAGGGTGGTGCCCTTGCCGTCCAGCCCCTCGCCCACCGTCACCCGGCCGCCGTGGGCGCCGACCATGCCCTGGCAGATGGCCAGGCCCAGGCCGGTGCCCTGCCCGCCCCGGTCGCCACGGGCGGCGGTGTAGAACATGTCGAAGATCCTCTCCCGCTCGGCAGCGGGAATCCCCGGCCCCTGGTCGCTGACGGCGAAGCGCAGCTCCTCGGCGTCGGCCGTCACCGCCACCCGCAGGCGGCCCTGGCTGGGGGAGAAGCGCGCGGCGTTCTCCAGCACATTGACCAGCGCCTGCTCGATCAGTGCGGCGTGCACGTAGAGCAGCGGCAGCTCGGTGGGCAGCTCGGTTTCCACCTTCAGCGGCGCCAGCACCGGGCGCAGGCGCTGCAGGGCGCTGGCGACGATGTCCACCGGCGCCACCCAGTCGCGGGCCAGCTTGAGGCCACCGTGGCCGAGGCGGGTCATGTCCAGCAGGTTCTGGATGTAGCGGTCGAGGCGCTCGGCCTCGTCACGGGTGCCTTCCAGCAGCTCGCGGCGGTCGTCCAGGGGAATCGCCTCGCCGAGGGCCAGCAGGCTGTCGATGGAACCGCGCATGGCGGTCAGCGGCGTGCGCAGGTCGTGGGAGACGGAGGCCAGCAGCGCGCTGCGCAACTGCTCGGTTTCGCCATGCAGGCGTGCCGCCTCCAGGTCCTCGGCCAGCTGCGCACGGGCCAGGGCCTGGGACAGCGGCTGGCCGAGGGCGGACAGCAGCCGGCGGCGCTCGGCGGGCAGCGGCGCGCCGTCACGGGGGCTGACGCCGAGCAGTGCCAGCGGGCCCTCCTCGCCGGACAGCGGCAACCACCACCAGCGCCCGCTGGGCAGGGTGCCGGTGCCGAGGCCGGCGACCTGATCGTGCTGCCAGGACCACTCGGCCGCCGCGCGTTCCTGGTCGGCCAGCAGGCGCTGCACGCCGGCCTCGACCTTCCACACGCCGTCGCGGCTGCGGGCCATCAGGCACACCTCGACGTCGGTCCAGGGAGTGAACTGCTGGGCGGCGACGCTGAGCACCGCCTGGCGGTCGGTGGCGGCGGTGAGCTTGCGCGACAGGTCGAGCAGCGCCGTGGTCTCGGCCTGGGTCGCGCGCAGGGATTGCAGCTGGCGGCGCTGGCGCGAGGCCAGGTTGCCGGTGAGCCCGGCCATCAGCAGGAAGAACAGCAGGGTCAGCACGTCCTCCTGGCGGGCGATGGTCAGGGAGAAGTTCGGCGGGATGAAGAGGAAGTCATAGGCCAGGAACGACACCCCGGCGCAGAGCAGCGCCGGCCCCAGGCTGCTGCGCACCGCCACCAGCAGCACGGCGGCGAGGAACACCATGGAGATGTTCGGCAGCGCCAGCACCTGGTAGGCGCCCCAGGCCAGGGCGCTGGCGGCCAGGGCGGCGACCAGGGCCAGGCCGTAGTCGCCCAGGGGCAGCGGATAGCGCGCCCGGGCACTGGCCGGGCGGGCGTCGACGTCGGTGTCGAGCACGCTGACTTCCAGCCCCTCGGCCTGGCGCAGCAGGCGCTCGGCGACCCCGCGCCCCAGCCAGCGGCGGCGCAGGCGCTGGCGGCTGCGGCCCACCAGCAGCAGGCTGGCGCGGCGTTCGTAGGCGTGTTCGATCAGGGTGCCGGCCACGCTCTCGGCACGCAGAGTGACCACCTCGCCCCCCAGGCGCTCGGCCAGTTGCTGGGCCGCCTGCAGGCGCGCGCGTGCTTCTTCGCTGCGCACACCGCCTGTGTCCACGTGCACCAGGCTCCAGGGCAGGTGGCGGCGCTCGGCCACCCGGCAGGCATGGCGCACCAGGCGCTCGTCCTGCTCGCTGCCGTCCACCCCCACCAGCAGACGGCCGCGCACCGTCGGCGCCTCCTGGCCCTGCTGGCGGTAGCGGCGGTTGAGGTCGGCATCCACCCGTGCGGCGGCGGTCTGCATGGCCAGCTCGCGCAGGGCGGTGAGGTTGGTCTGGGAGAAGAAGGCGTCGATGGCCGCGCGGGCCTGCTCGGGCACGTAGACCTTGCCTTCGCGCAGGCGCTCCAGCAGCTCGCGGGGCGGCAGGTCGATGAGGAGGATCTCGTCGGACTCCTGCAGCACCCAGTCCGGCAGGGTTTCGCGCACCTGCACGCCGGTGATGTCGAGCACCTGGTCGTTGAGCGCTTCCAGGTGCTGGACGTTGACCGTGGTGTAGACGTCGATGCCGGCGGCGAGCAGTTCCTGCACGTCCTGCCAGCGCTTGGCGTGGCGGCTGTCCGGCGCGTTGCTGTGGGCCAGCTCGTCCACCAGCACCAGCTTCGGCGGTGCGGCGAGGATGCCGTCGAGGTCCATTTCGGTCAGCGCCACGCCACGGTATTCCAGGCGCCGCAGGGGTTGCTGCGGCAGCCCGGCGAGCATCGCCTCGGTCTCGGCACGGCCATGGGTTTCCACAACGCCGACGCGCAGGTCGACGCCCTGGCGCAACTGCGCCTGGGCCGCCTGCAGCATGGCGAAGGTCTTGCCCACGCCCGGCGCAGCGCCGAGGAAGACTTTCAGCCGGCCGCGCCCTTCGCGCGGCAACTCGGCCAACAACGCATCGGCGCGGCCGGCATCGCTCATTCAGGCATCTCGTTCAATTGCAGGTTGAGGGCCAGTACGTTGACCACCGCCGGGCCGATCAGCGGGCGCTCGGCCTGCTGCTCCACCAGGCGCTCCAGGGTGGCGGCGGGAATGCCCCGCGCCTCGGCGATACGCGGGATCTGGTAGCGCGCGGCGGCCAGCGGCAGGTGCGGGTCGAGGCCGCTGCCGGAGGTGGTGACCAGGGCCATGGGCACCGGGCCCTGCCCCAGCGCGCCGAGGGTGGCGGCGTCCTTGGCGATGCGTTCGGCCAGGGCCGGGTTGCTGGGCGCCAGGTTGCTGGCACCGCTGGCCACAGTGGCGTAGCCGCCGGCGGATGGGCGCGGCTGGAACCACTGCGGGCCTTCGATGTTCTGCGCCAGCAGGCGGCTGCCGCGCACCTCGCCCTTGGCGTCGCGCACCAGGCTGCCGTTGGCCTGCTCGGGGAAGGCCAGCTGGGCGACAGCGGTGACGGACAGCGGGTAGGCGACGCCGGTTATCAGGGTCATCAGGGCCAGCAGGCTCAGGGCGGGACGGAGTTGCATAAGCATATTCAGTTCCTCGGATTAAATCCCCTCTCCGTGGAGAGGGGCACAGGTATCACACCAGGTGCAGGGTGGTGAGTAGGACGTCGATCAGCTTGATGCCGACGAAGGGCGCGACGATGCCGCCCAGGCCGTAGATCAGCAGGTTGCGGCGCAGCAGGCTGGCGGCGTCGGCGGCCTGCACGCGCACCCCGCGCAGGGCCAGGGGGATCAGCGCGATGATGATCAGCGCGTTGAACACGATGGCCGAGAGGATGGCGCTCTGCGGGCTGTGCAACTGCATCAGGTTGAGCACGCCCAACTGCGGGTAGATACCGGCGAACAGCGCCGGGAGGATGGCGAAGTACTTGGCGATGTCGTTGGCCACCGAGAAGGTGGTCAGCGCGCCCCGGGTCACCAGCAGCTCCTTGCCCACCTGCACCACGTCCAGCAGCTTGGTGGGGTCGGAATCCAGGTCCACCAGGTTGGCGGCCTCGCGGGCGGCCTGGGTGCCATCGTTCATCGCCAGGCCGACATCGGCCTGGGCCAGCGCCGGGGCGTCGTTGGCGCCGTCGCCGCACATGGCGACCATCTTGCCTTCGCCCTGCTCCTGGCGGATGCGCGCCAGCTTCTTCTCCGGCGTGGCTTCGGCGATCACGTCGTCCACCCCCGCCTCGGCGGCGATGGCGGCGGCGGTCAACGGGTTGTCGCCGGTGACCATCACGGTGCGGATGCCCATCTGCCGCAGTTCGGCGAAGCGCTCGCGGATGCCGGGCTTGACCACGTCCTTGAGGTGGATGCCGCCCAGCAGCCGGCCGTCGGCCGCCACCAGCAGCGGGGTGCCGCCGCTCTGGGCGATCCTGTCGACCTCGCGGGACAGTTGCTCGGGCATCTCGGCGCGGGTCATGCCGACCCAGGCCAGCACCGCGTCCACCGCGCCCTTGCGGTAGCGGCGGCCGTTCCAATCCACCCCGGAGAGGCGGGTCTCGGCACTGAAGGCGATGGCGGTCACTTCGTCACGGGCCGGCTCGACCATGGCGCTGAGGGCGCGCAGGTAGTCGACGATGGACTTGCCTTCCGGCGTGTCGTCGGCGAGCGAGGCCAGCAGCGCGGCGTCGGAGAGCTCCTTGCCGCTGACGCCCGGCGCCTTGACCAGCGCGCTGCAACGACGGTTGCCGAAGGTGATGGTGCCGGTCTTGTCCAGCAGCAGCACGTGCACGTCCCCCGCCGCTTCCACGGCGCGGCCGGACTTGGCGATGACGTTGAGGCGCACCAGGCGGTCCATGCCGGCGATGCCGATGGCCGAGAGCAGGCCGCCGATGGTGGTGGGGATCAGGGTCACCAGCAGCGCCACCAGGTACACCAGCGGCAGGTCGCCACCGGCGAAGCGGGCGAAGGGCTGCAGGGTGGCGACCACCAGCAGGAAGATCAGCGTCAGGCCGATCAGCAGGATGTCCAGCGCCACCTCGTTGGGGGTCTTCTGGCGCTTGGCGCCTTCCACCAGGGCGATCATCCGGTCCAGGGTCGATTCGCCCGGGTTGGCGGTGATCTTCACCAGCAGCCAGTCGGACACCACCCGGGTGTTGCCGGTGACGGCCGAGCGGTCGCCGCCGGACTCGCGGATCACCGGCGCGGATTCACCGGTGATGGCGGCCTCGTTGACTGCGGCGATGCCTTCGACCACCTCGCCGTCACCGGGAATCAGCTCGCCGGCTTCGACGCACACCAGGTCACCGCGACGCAGGCTGCTGGCGGCCACCGTCTCGAACTGCCCGGAGGCGGCCCGGCGGCGGGCGCTGAGGCCCTGGCTGCCGGCCTTGAGGCTGTCGGCGCGGGCCTTGCCACGGCCTTCGGCCAGGGCTTCGGCGAAGTTGGCGAAGAGCACGGTGAACCACAGCCAGAGGGCGATCTGCACCGCCAGCCCGACCGACACCGCCGGGTTGGGGATGAAGCACAGCAGGGTGGTGACCACGGCGGTCAGCTCCACCACCAGCATCACCGGCGAGCGCTTGAGCTGGCGCGGGTCGAGCTTGGCGAAGGCCTGCAGCAGTGCCGGCTTCCACAGCGCGGCGATGGCGGTACGGGGTTGTTGCGGCTTGGCGCCCTTGTTCAGCGCCTTGATGGGGGCATTCATATGGTTCTCCCTTAGAGGCCCTGGATCAGCGCGAGGTGTTCGGCGATCGGCCCCAGGGCCAATGCCGGGAGGAAGGTCAGGCCACCGACCAGGAGGATGGTCAGGGTCAGCAGGGTGACGAACAGCGGGCCATGGGTGGGGAAGCTGTTGCCGCCCAGCGGTGCGCGCTTCTTCGCCGCCAGGCTGCCGGCGATGGCCAGCACCGGGAGGATGTAGCCGAAGCGGCCGAGGAGCATGGCCAGGCCGATCATGATGTTGTGGAACGGCGTGTTGGCGCCGAAGCCGGCGAAGGCCGAGCCGTTGTTGGCGGTGCCCGAGGTGTAGGCGTACAGCGCCTGGCTGAAGCCGTGGGCGCCGGGGTTGGTGATGGAGGCCGCCGGGCCCGGCAGGCTCACCGCCAGGGCGCAGAACACCAGCACGCCCACGGGCATCACCAGCAGGGTGGCCACCAGCAGGCGCACCTCGCGGGCCTCGAGCTTCTTGCCGAGGTATTCGGGGGTGCGGCCGATCATCAGGCCGGCGAGGAACACGGCGATCAGCACGAACAGCAGCATGCCGTAGAGGCCCGCGCCGACGCCGCCGAAGATCACCTCGCCGAGCATCATGTTGAACATCGGGATCATCCCGCCGATGGCGCTGAAGCTGTCGTGCATGGCGTTGACCGAGCCGTTGGACGCGGCCGTGGTGGTCACCGCCCAGAGCGCCGAGGCGGCGATGCCGAAGCGGCTTTCCTTGCCCTCCAGGGAGCCGGCCTGCTCGATGGGCAGCGCGGCCAGGGCCGGGTTGGGCTGGTACTCGCTGTACAGGGTCACGCCCAGGCCGATGACGAACAGCACCAGCATGGTGGCCAGCAGCGCGCGGCTCTGGCGCAGGTCCTTGACGTAGTGGCCGAAGGTGAACACCAGGGCGGCGGGGATGAGGATGATCGAGGCCACTTCCAGCAGGTTGCTCCAGGCGCTGGGGTTCTCGAAGGGGTGCGCCGAGTTGACGCCGAAGAAGCCGCCACCGTTGGTGCCGAGCTGCTTGATGGCGATCTGGCTGGCCGCCGGGCCGAGCGGGACGACCTGGTCGCTGCCGGCCAGGGTGTGGGCGCCGACGTAGTCGAGGAAGGTCTGCGGCACGCCCTGCCAGACCAGGAACAGCGCCAGCAGCAGGCACAGCGGCAGCAGCGCGTAGAGGGTGCCGCGGGTCAGGTCGACCCAGAAGTTGCCGAGCTTGTCGGTGCTGCGACGGCTGATGCCACGGGCCAGGGCCACCAGCACGCAGAGGCCGACGGCGGCGCTGACGAAGTTCTGCACGCCGAGGCCGACCATCTGGCTGAAGTAGCTCAGGCTCGCCTCGCCGCTGTACGCCTGCCAGTTGGTGTTGGCGACGAAGCTCACCGCGGTGTTGAAGGCCAGGGTCCACTCCAGGCCCGGCAGCTTCTGCGGGTTGAGCGGCAACACGCCCTGCAGCATGAGGATGGCGAACAGCAGCGCCAGGCCGGCGGCGTTGAACAGCAGCAATGCGACGGCGTAGGTCTTCCAGTCCTGCTCGCTGTGTTCATCGACGCCCGAGAGGCGGTAGCAGAGGCGCTCCACCGGAGCGAAGAGCGGCGTGAGGAAGGTGCGCTCACCCTCCATGGCGCGGTAGATGAAGCGGCCAATGAACGGCGCCGGCACCAGCACCAGCACGAAGAAGGCCAGAATCAGCCCGTAGTCCTGTACGTGCATGACGCCCCCTAGCTGCGTTCGGCGCGCAGCAGCGCGACCAGCAAGTAGATGAAAAGCCCCGTGGCCATTGCCAGGGACAACCCGTCGAGAATGCTCATGACTGTTGCTCCGGTATGCGGACTGCGCCGCTTTGGAGGAATTCTCGGCAGGAGGGGCGTAAAGGGACGAGACGGGGACCGGGGGCGGGGCATAAAGAAAGCGTAAAGAACGCGTTCTCCCTGGTCTCCCTGAGCCTGTCATGTCTGCATTGATGGGTTTCGCGGAGCTCTACCCATCCTACGAATGATGGCGAGTCCGTAGGATGGGTAGAGCGAAGCGAAACCCATGCTGCCCCTAGCCAAAGGATCGCTTCGTACCCCTCCGGCGAATGAATTCGCCCCTACAGGGTTACCGGGTGGCCGCCATATAGCGGTCACACAACCGTCACACTGGCCTAGACCAGTGCACCGAAACGATTGGTTACATCCCTCCTGCGCACCATTGCGAGTCACGAACGGCGGCGATCAGGTGCCGAAGCATCCCGCAAACGACGTCTCGCGGGCCTTTGCGACCTGATGGGGCGAACTGGCATGGCCACTGCAAATACAGCCCGGTCTGCGTTCATTCCATTCTCGGAGGCTTTATGACCCTGCAACTCAAGCCGACCCTCGGCACCCTGCACCTGTGGGGCATCGCGGTGGGCCTGGTGATTTCCGGCGAGTACTTCGGCTGGAGCTACGGCTGGGGCGTGGCGGGGACCCTCGGGTTCCTGGTGACCGCGCTGATCGTCGCGGCCATGTACACCTGCTTCATCTTCAGCTTCACCGAACTGACCACCGCCATCCCCCATGCGGGTGGCCCCTTCGCCTACAGCCGCCGTGCCTTCGGTGAGAAAGGCGGGCTGGTGGCCGGGCTGGCCACCCTGATCGAATTCGTCTTCGCCCCGCCGGCCATCGCCATGGCCATCGGCGCCTACCTCAACGTGCAGTTCCCGGGGCTCGATCCCAAGCACGCGGCGGTGGGGGCGTATTTCGTGTTCATGACCCTGAACATCCTCGGCGTCAGCATCGCCGCCACCTTCGAGCTGGTGGTCACGGTGCTGGCCGTGGCCGAGCTGCTGGTGTTCATGGGCGTGGTGGCGCCGGGCTTCAGCTTCAGCAACTTCGTGCTCAATGGCTGGGCCGGCTCCAACGAGTTCGGTGGCGCGGCCATCTCCGGCATCTTCGCCGCCATCCCCTTCGCCATCTGGTTCTTCCTCGCCATCGAGGGCGCGGCCATGGCGGCCGAGGAAGCCAAGGACCCGAAACGCACCATTCCCAAGGCCTACATCGCCGGCATCCTCACCCTGGTGACCCTGGCCCTCGGGGTGATGGTCTTCGCCGGTGGCGTGGGCGACTGGACCCAGCTGTCGAACATCAACGACCCGCTGCCCCAGGCCATGAAAACCGTGGTCGGCGAGAACTCCGGCTGGCTGCACATGCTGGTGTGGATCGGCCTGTTCGGCCTGGTGGCCAGCTTCCACGGCATCATCCTCGGCTACTCGCGGCAGTTCTTCGCCCTGGCCCGTGCCGGCTACCTGCCCCGTGGCCTGGCCAAGCTGTCGCGCTTCCAGACCCCGCACCGCGCCATCATCGCCGGCGGCGTGGTGGGCATCGCCGCCATCTACAGCGACGGCCTGATCAACCTGCAGGGCATGACCCTGACCGCCGCGATGATCACCATGAGCGTGTTCGGCGCCATCGTCATGTACATCATGAGCATGCTCAGCCTGTTCAAGCTGCGCAAAAGCGAGCCGAACCTGGAGCGCAGCTTCCGCGCGCCGGGTTACCCCATCGTCCCGGGCATCGCCCTGGTGCTGGCGGTGGTGTGCCTGATCGCCATGGCCTGGTTCAACACCACCATCGGCCTGATCTTCCTCGGCTTCATGGCGGTGGGCTTCGTCTGGTTCCAGTTCACCGCCCACCATCGCGCCAGCGCCCCGGCCGATGCGCTGCTGACAGGTGATGCCGCCTGACAAAGGCTCTATGCTCAAGCCACGAGGCCCGGTCCGCCGGGCCTCGTCTTTTCTGCCGCCTGTTCCCTGCCGGAGGCCGTGATGCCTTACCAGACCACCGTTGGCGCCCAGGTCTACCGCTTCGCCGACCTCAAGACCCTGCTGGCCAAGGCCAGCCCCGCCCGCTCGGGCGACTACCTGGCCGGGGTCGCCGCCGCCACCTATGAAGAGCGCATGGCCGCCAAGCTGGCCCTGGCCGAAGTGCCGCTCAAGCGCTTCCTCGACGAGGCGCTGATCCCCTACGAGGAAGACGAGGTCACCCGGCTGATCATCGATCGCCACGACACCGCCGCCTTCGCCCCCATCAGCCACCTGACCGTGGGCGACCTGCGCGACTGGCTGCTGCTGGACAGTACCGACTCCGCCACCCTGGAAGCCGTGCACTGGGGCCTGACCCCGGAGATGGTCGCCGCGGTGAGCAAGCTGATGCGTAACCAGGACCTGATCCTGGTGGCGAAGAAATGCCGTGTGGTCACCCGCTTCCGCAACACCATCGGCCTGCCGGGCCATCTCTCGGTGCGCCTGCAGCCCAACCACCCCACGGACGACGTGCGCGGCATCGCCGCCAGCATGCTCGACGGCCTGCTCTACGGCTCGGGCGATGCGGTGGTGGGCATCAACCCAGCCAGTGACTCGCTGCCCACGCTGATGCGCCTGTGGCAGATGATGGACGAGGTGCGCGAGCACTTCGCCATTCCCATGCAAAGCTGCGTGCTCACCCACGTCACCACGCAGATCCAGGCCATCGAGGCCGGCGCGCCCATCGACCTGGTGTTCCAGTCCATCGCCGGCACCGAGAAGACCAATTCCAGCTTCGGCGTGTCCCTGGCCATCCTCAAGGAAGCCCACGAGGCGGCGCTGTCGCTGGGGCGCGGCAGCCTCGGCGACAACGTCATGTACTTCGAGACCGGCCAGGGCAGCGCCCTCTCCGCCGGAGGCCACCACGGCGTCGACCAGCAGACCTGCGAAGTGCGCGCCTATGCCGTGGCCCGGGAGTTCCGCCCGCTGCTGACCAACACCGTGGTCGGTTTCATCGGCCCGGAATACCTCTACGACGGCAAGCAGATCATCCGCGCCGGGCTGGAGGACCACTTCTGCGCCAAGCTCCTCGGCGTGCCCATGGGCTGCGACGTCTGCTACACCAACCACGCCGAAGCCGACCAGGACGACATGGACACCCTGCTCACCCTGCTGGGCGCGGCGGGCATCACCTTCATCATGGGCATCCCCGGTGCCGACGACATCATGCTCAACTACCAGAGCACCTCCTTCCACGACGCCCTCTACCTGCGCTCCGTGCTGGGCCTGAAGCGCGCGCCGGAGTACGAGGACTGGTTGCTGCGCATGGCCATCACCGAGCCCTCCGGGCGCCTGCGCGAGATCGGCAAGGGCCACGCCCTGCTCAAGGACCTGCCACGACTGGGAGCCGCCTGATGAAACTGGTGCAGCACAACCCCTGGGACGAACTCCGCGCCCACACTTCCGCCCGCATCGCCCTCGGCCGGGTCGGCTCCAGCCTGCCCACCGCCGAAGTGCTGCGCTTCGGCCTGGCCCACGCCCAGGCCCGCGACGCGGTGCACCACCCGCTGGACTTCGCCGCCCTGGACGAACAGCTCAAGGCCGCCGGCTTCCGCACCCTGCAGGTGCGCAGCGACGCCGAGGACCGCCAGGCCTACCTGCTGCGCCCGGACCGCGGCCGCCGCCTGCACGACGACTGCCAGGCCCGCCTGCACGCCGAGGCACCCGCCCCGGAGCTGGCGGTGGTGATCGCCGACGGGCTCTCCTCCATCGCCGTGCAACGCCACGCCCTGCCGCTGCTGGAACTGTTCCGCGAACGCTTCGCCACCGACTGGGCGAACACCCCGGTGGTGCTCGCCGAACAGGGCCGGGTGGCCATCGGCGACGGCATCGGCGAGGCCCTACGGGCGCAGCTGGTGGTGATGCTGATCGGCGAACGCCCAGGGCTCACCTCCCCCGACAGCCTGGGCCTGTACCTCACCTACCAGCCCCGCGTCGGGCGCATGGACAGCGAGCGCAACTGCATCTCCAACGTGCGCCCCGAAGGACTGCCCTACGCCCTGGCGGCGATCAAGCTCGACTACCTGGCCCGCGAGGCGCTGCGCCTGCAGCTGTCCGGGGTGAGCCTGAAGGACGACAGCAACCTGCAGCCGGTGGCGCAGCTGGATTGAGGCGGCCGGCAGGCTCCAACGTTTCGTAGGATGGGTAGCCCGCGCTTCACCCCGGGGAACCGCGTGGTCGATGGCCCCGGACTGAAGTCCGGGCTACGGAACCTTGTAGAGGCGAATTCATTGGTTCTGTCTGCGTTAAGTGTTGCTAGAGGATTTGAGTCCAGCTGATTGCCGAGCTCTGGTGATGTTTCTGGTTTCGCCCCCCCCGGGCAAGTCCCTTTTTTCAATCGCCAAAAAAGGAACCAAAAACGCTTGCCCCATCATCCGGCCCGACTGCGTCGGGTTCCCTCACTCCATCGTTGCTCTGGGGGCCGGCGCGATGGGCCATCCATGGCCTGGCGCGCCTCTCGCGGCATCCATGCCGCTCGTCCCCCTGCGCAACGACTGCGTTCGGCCTCCTGGAGGGGCGTTGGCGGCTGCTCTAACTTTCTTCGCCCAGCGCATCGCCACGTGGTGCGCACAGGCTTTCGTAGGATGGTGTAGAGCGAAGCGAAACCCATGCTGTGGAGGTGGAAGAAATCCATAAATTCCCGGAAAGCACCGTGCTTGAGCGCTTGCATTAAAACCACAACAGCTAACGCCGACAGAGCCAATTCATTCGCCCGCTCTTCGTGGGAGCGAATTCATTCGCGATCGGTCGTGCAGGCAATCATCGGTCGCCACGGGCAAACGCCAAGGGAACGCGGCAACCGCAGCGCGTTCGAATTACAGTAGCGGCCCCACCTCGAAAGGAGATTCCCATGCCCTGGTACGCCTGGCTGATCCTGATCCTTGCCCTCGGCTCCATAGTCGGCGGCCTGATGATGCTGCGCGATACGGCGAAGAAACTGCCCCTGACCGAGGAGCAGCTCAAGCGCATCCATGAACGCAACGCCGAGATGGACGCCAAGGAAGCCAAGGAGCGCTGACACCCGCCCGCCCACGCGGGTAAAGTGCGGCACCGATACAAGGAGGTGCCATGCCGCTCCATCTGCAGATATTGCTGCCCCTGTTCACCCTCGCCCTGGGCCACGGCTTCGGGCAGGTGTCCTATACCGGCCTGGCCTTCGGGCTGGTGTATGCCTTCTGGGTCCTCGCCGCGCCGAAACTTCCCGCGTGCCTGTGGTTCCCCGTCACCCTGCTGGCCAGCATCGCCTTCGCCGCGCACCTGGTGCCCGGCTTCTCGCCCCTCCCCCTGGCCGAACCGCTGCGCCTGAGCCCCGATGCGCCGCCCTATGCCCTGCGCCTGTCCTGGGACAAGACGCTGGTGGGCATGGCGCTGCTGGCCTGGTGGCTGGGTCGCACGACGCACACCATCGCCCCGCGCTGGCGGGCCACGGCCGTGACGGCCGCCGCCACCCTGCTGGCGGTGCCGGCTCTGGCCCTGGGGCTGGACCTGGTGGACTGGATGCCGAAATGGCCGGAGCTGGTGTGGCGCTGGCTGCCGGCGAACCTGCTGGCGGTGGTGCTGGCGGAGGAGCTGGTGTTCCGCGGCCTGTTGCAGGGCGCGCTGGTCTCACGCCTGGGTACCTGGGCCGGGATCACGATCACCGCGCTGCTGTTCGGCGCGGTGCACCTGCCGTTCAGCCCGCTGTTCGCGGCGGTGGCGACGGTGGCCGGCCTCGGCTACGGGCTGGCCTTCCATTTCAGCGGGCGGCTAGGGGTGGCGATGGCGCTGCACCTGGCGGTCAATCTCTGCCATCTAGCATTACTGAGCTATCCAGTGAAGCTGGGGTGACCCGGATCTGGTAGCGCCCGAAGATGCGCTGCAGGTCGCCACTGGCCCGCAGCAGGTCCAGCAGCACCGTGAAGCGTTCGGGGGTAATGGCCGCGCCGGGCCGCAACAGGGCGTAGTGGCGGTAGTTCTGATCGACCTGGGTGGAAACCAGGAACTGGGTCTTCTGCTCGGGGTTCCGCTCCAGGTACATGCCCAGGTAGGAACGGGTCACCAGCGCGATATCCGCCCGCCCGCGCAGCACCATCAGCAGGTTGCTGTCGTGGGAATAGGTCATCAGCGCATTGAATTCGCGCATCAGGTATTCCGGATCGGCATCGAAGCCGGCGAAACCGTAGTGATAGCCGCTGTAGAGCGCCAGGCGCTTGCCGGCCAGGGTGCGAAAGTAGTCCTGGCTGCGGGTCGGCTGGGACTGGGCGACGAACACCTCGGCATCCTCCAGGCCCATGTCGATGCGCGCGCCGGGAATGTCCTGCCAGCCCCAGTCGGGGTTTTCGAACACCGCCATGTCGATGCGGCCGGTCTGGAAGTCGCGGAAGCGCCGGGGAATCGCCGTCGGCAGCATGACGAACTCGTACTCGCCCTGGGCGCGGTTCAACGCGGCCAGCAGCTCCGGCAGCAGGCCGGTGGCGGCCTCGGACTCGGGCTTGATCACGTAGGGGGGAAAGTGCGCCCCGCCAACCCGCACCAATTCTGCGGCAAACGCGCAGTTACAGGCGGCCAGGAGCAAGGCGGCCAACAGTGAACGACTTAAAGAATCCATTAATCCCCGTCTCGCCAATCCGTAGCGAAAACCTGCCTGGCAGGCTATTGCAAAAACCATGATGTCCCCGATTTCGCGCCGCTCGTTCATCGTCGGTCGTTCTTCTTGAACGGAAGCCGGTACTTGGCCAGCAACCGTTGGAACTCCTCGTTTTCCTGAAGCTTCTGCAGCAAACCGGCCAGCTCTTCCCGGGTGATCGGAGCATCCGGGCGCAGCATTGCGTGCAGATGGTATTCCTGATCGACCCGTCGGGAAACCAGCAGGTTGTCGCGCAGGCCCGGCTCCCTGGCCATCAACAGGTCCAGGTAGGAGCGGGTTATCAACGCTATATCGGCACGGTCGTGCAAAACCATTAGCAGATTGCTGTCATGGGAGTAGGTGAGGGTCGCGTTGAAGCTCCGCGAGAGGAACTCGGGGTTGGCGTTGTAGCCGGCAAAACCGTAGTGATAGCCGTTGTAGAGCGCCAGGCGCTTGCTGGTCAGCTGCTCGAAATAGCCCTGCCCGCGCCCGGGGGCGTTGCGGGCCACGTAGACCTCGGCGTCCGAGGTGCGCAGGTCGATGCCGATGTAGCGAACGTCGCGCCAGCCCCAGTCGGGGTCCTCGAACAGCATCAGGTCGAAGCGGCCCTGTTCCAGGTCGCGGTAACGGCGTGCGGCCGAGGTGGGCACGATGCTGAAGTGGAAACGCTGCTGGGCCTGGTTGAACAGCGCCACCAGGTCGGGCACCAGCCCCCTGCTCTCTTCCTCGGGTTTGATCAGGTAGGGCGGGAAGTGATAGCCGCCGACGAGGATTTCACGGGGTCGCGCCGCTGACGCGCTGCTGCATGACAGGCACAGCGCGAGCAGCAGAACACCCGAGAAAACAAGCCGAACGGCAGACATCGACGCCCCGTACAAGAGGAAACCGGCACGAGGGCAAGACTAGCTCAAGGGCCCTCAGACTTCCTTGATCACCAGCGATAGCGCTTCCTCGCAGAGCTGGTCGAGGGTCATCGGCCCTTCGGGGCGGAACCAGGTGGTGGTCCAGGACAGCGCGCCGGTGAGGAAACGCCGCAGGATGAAGGGGTCGGCATTGAAGTAGCCCTGGACCTTGGCCTCGCCGAGCACCTCCAGCCAGAGCAGCTCGTAGGTGTCACGCAGTTCGAGGATGTAGCGCTGGCCCTCCTCCGACAGCGAACGCCATTCGTAGACCAGCACCGCCATGGCCTCGCCGGTGCCGCCCATGATCGACTGCAGCTCGCAGCGGATCAGCGCCAGCACCCGCTCGCGCAGGGTCGTCGCTTCCGCCAGCGAGGCATGCATGAGCGCGGTGTTGTAGAGGATGGTCTCCTCCATCACCGAACGCAGGATCTCGTCCTTGCTCTTGAAGTGATGAAAGATGCTGCCGGACTGGATGCCCACGGCGCTGGCCAGGTCGCGCACCGTGGTGCGCTCGTAGCCCTTGCTGCGGAACAGGTGCGCGGCGGTCTGCAGCAGCTTGCCACGGGCGCTTTCCGGGTCGGTGATCTGGCCGCTGGCCACCAGCTCGCGCATCACCTCTTGGGCTTTTTGATCGTCCAGGCTCATCTGTTCCCACTACCTCGGCTGCACTGCGCCTGCCCATCCAACTTAAGAATGGGCCGCAAGTATTTGTCTTGATTCGTGAAATCTATGCTGCGCCAGACGCCCAAGCAAGCGCTTGGGTGAAAATCGTCGATGCGGCACTTTTCAACCAAGCGCTTGCTTGGTAATGTCCGCAACACATTCCTCGTGTGTTGCGGACAAGACAATGACTAAAACCGTACGCATCGGCTGCGCCTCC
Source organism: Pseudomonas sp. PDM13 (assembly GCF_025685765.1). Classification (NCBI taxonomy): domain Bacteria; kingdom Pseudomonadati; phylum Pseudomonadota; class Gammaproteobacteria; order Pseudomonadales; family Pseudomonadaceae; genus Pseudomonas; species Pseudomonas sp. PDM13. The sequence continues at coordinate 79,394 of NZ_JAOTQU010000023.1, forward strand.
GCTTTCTGGGGCGACACCTCCACCGCCGCCGCCCAACTGGTGCATGGCGCACCGCTCGATTACCTGGTGTTCGACTACCTGGCCGAGATCACCATGTCGATCCTCGCCGGGGCACGCATGAAGAAGCCCGACGAGGGCTACGCCACCGACTTCGTCGAGGTGCTGGCGCCCCTGCTGCCGACCCTGGCGGAGAAGAAGATCCGCGTCATCAGCAACGCCGGCGGGGTCAACCCCCAGGCCTGCGCGGCGGCCCTGGCGGCGGCCTGCGAGAAGGCCGGCGTGCAGTTGAAGATCGCCGTGCTCCACGGCGACAACCTGCAACCCCAGCTCTCCGCCCTGGGCAAGGCCGGCATCAGCGAGATGTTCAGCGGCGCGCCGCTGCCGCCCATGTGCGTCTCGGTCAACGCCTACCTGGGGGCGCCGGGCATAGTCGCGGCCCTGGAACAGGACGCCGACATCGTCATCACCGGCCGCGTGGTGGACAGCGCCGTGGTCAGCGCCGCCTTGGTGCATGAGTTCAAGTGGGCCTGGAACGACTACGACAAGCTCGCCCAGGCCGCCCTCGCCGGCCACATCATCGAGTGCGGCGCCCAATGCACCGGCGGCAACTTCACCGACTGGGAACAGGTGCCCGACTACGAGCACATCGGCTTCCCCATCGTCGAAGTCGAGGCCGATGGCCGCTTCATCGTCACCAAGGCCCCCGGCACCGGCGGCCTGGTCAGCCCCTTCACCGTCGGCGAGCAGATGCTCTACGAGATCGGCGACCCGCGCGCCTACCTGTTGCCCGATGTGATCTGCGACTTCACCGGCGTCGAACTGGCCCAGGCCGGCGAGCACCGCGTCAGCGTCGCTGGCGCCCGGGGCCTGGCGCCCACCGACCAGTACAAGGTCAGCGCCACCTACCCCGACGGCTTCCGCTGCACCGCCAGCTGCCTGATCGCCGGCATCGACGCGGTGAAGAAGGCCGAGCGCGTGAGCCGCGCGATCATCGCCAAGACCGAGGAAATCTTCGCCGCCCGTGGCTGGGGCCCCTACCGCGAGGTGAACATCGAACTGCTGGGCAGCGAGGCCACCTACGGGCCCCATGGCCAGCGCAAGGACAACCGCGAGATCGTGGTCAAGCTGGGCGTGCGCCATGCCAAGAAGGAAGCCCTGATCCTGTTCTCCCGCGAGATCGCCCAGGCCGCCACCGGCATGGCCCCGGGCCTGACCGGCATCGTCGGCGGCCGGCCCACGGTGTACCCGGTGATCCGCCTGTTCTCCTTCCTGGTGGATAAATCGGCCTGCGCCCTGGAAGTCGCCCTCGGCGAGGCACGCCAGGGTGTCGAGCTGCCGTCGCTGCAAGCCTTCGACGCCGCCGCGCTGGCCGAGGCCGCCATCCCGCCCGCGCCCCAGGGCCAGGCGGATGCCAGCGTGCCGCTGGTGAAGCTGGCGGTGGCCCGCTCCGGCGACAAGGGCAACCACAGCAACATCGGCGTCATGGCACGCCAGCCCGACTACCTGCCCTGGATCGCCGAAGCGCTGACCCGCGAAGCGGTGGTGGACTGGATGAGCCATGTGCTCGACCCGCAAACCGGCCAGGTGCAGCGCTGGTACCTGCCCGGCACCCACAGCCTCAACTTCCTCCTGGAGAACGCCCTGGGCGGCGGCGGCGTCGCCAGCCTGCGCATCGACCCGCAAGGCAAGGCCTTCGCCCAGCAACTTCTCGAATTCCCCGTGCCGGTGCCCCGCGCCCTGGCCGACAGCCTGAAAGGATAAGAACACGATGGCCTACGACTCCGTATTCAAGCCCGGCCTGTTCAGCGGCCAGACCATCCTCGTCACCGGTGGCGGCAGCGGCATCGGCCGTTGCACCGCCCACGAGCTGGCAGCCCTCGGCGCCCACGTGGTGCTGGTCGGGCGCAAGCAGGAAAAGCTGGAGAAGACCGCCGGCGAGATCGCCGAAGACGGCGGCAGCGCCAGCTGGCAGGTCTGCGACATCCGCGACGAGGAATCGGTCAAGGCCATGGTCGCCACGGTGCTCGCCGAGCACGGCAGCATCCACCACCTGGTCAACAACGCCGGTGGCCAGTACCCCGCCCCGCTCGCCTCGATCAACCAGAAGGGCTTCGAGACCGTGGTGCGCACCAACCTGGTGGGCGGCTTCCTGGTGGCCCGCGAAGTGTTCAACCAGGCCATGAGCAAGAGCGGTGGCAGCATCGTCAACATGCTCGCCGACATGTGGGGCGGCATGCCCGGCATGGGCCACTCCGGCGCCGCCCGCGCCGGCATGGAGAACTTCACCAAGACCGCCGCCATCGAGTGGGGCCACGCCGGGGTAAGGGTCAACGCCGTGGCGCCGGGCTGGATCGCCTCCAGCGGCATGGACACCTACGAGGGCGCCTTCAAGGCGGTGATCCCCACCCTGCGCGAACACGTCCCGCTCAAGCGCATCGGCACCGAGTCGGAAGTCGCCGCCGCCATCGTCTTCCTGCTCTCCCCCGGCTCGGCCTTCATCAGCGGCAACACCATCCGCATCGACGGCGCCGCCAGCCAGGGCAGCCGCGCCTTCCCGCTGTTCAAGGCCAAGCCCGGCCTGAGCAAGTCGTACAACGGCTTCCACCGGGCCTACCTGCCCGATGTGCTGAAGGACCAGGAGGAGTAAGCGATGCCGGTGATCCACTCCGAACTCGACGTGCACGGCGAAGACTTCGCCCGCAACCGCGACGCCATGCTCGCCGCCGTCGCCAGCTTCCGCGAGATCGAGCAGAAGGTGCTCGACAAGGCGGCCGAAGCCAAACCCAAGTTCGACAAGCGCGGCCAACTGCTGCCCCGTGAACGCCTCAACCTGCTGCTCGACGCCGGCGCGCCCTTCCTCGAGCTGTCGTCCCTGGCCGGCTACAAGCTGCACGACGACAAGGACGGCACCCAGGCCGGCGGCGGCATCATCTCCGGCATCGGCTACATCGCCGGCGTGCGCTGCCTGGTCACCGCCAGCAACAGCGCGATCAAGGGCGGCACCATCTCCCCCACCGGCCTGAAGAAGACCCTGCGCCTGCAGCAGGTGGCCTTCGAGAACAAGCTGCCGGTGGTGGCGCTGACCGAAAGCGGCGGCGCCAACCTCAACTACGCCGCCGACATCTTCGTCGAAGGCGCGCGCGGCTTCGCCAACCAGGCGCGCATGTCGGCCATGGGCCTGCCGCAGATCACCGTGGTGCACGGCTCCAGCACCGCCGGCGGGGCCTACCAGCCCGGGCTGTCGGACTATGTGGTGGTGGTGCGCGGCAAGGCCAAGATGTTCCTCGCCGGCCCGCCGCTGCTCAAGGCCGCCACCGGCGAGGTGGCGACGGACGAGGAACTGGGCGGCGCCGAAATGCACGCCCAGGTCGCCGGCACCGCCGAATACCTGGCCGAGAACGACGCCGACGGCGTGCGCATCGCCCGCGAGATCCTCGCCATGCTGCCATGGAACGCCCAGTTGCCGGCACGCCCAGCCAAGACCTGGCGCGAGCCGCTGTACCCGACCCACGAGCTGCTGGGCATCGTCCCGGCGGACGCCAAGAAGCCCTACGACGTGCGCGAGATCATCGCGCGCCTGGCCGACGGCTCGGAGTTCCTCGACTTCAAGAACGAGTTCGACAGCCAGACCGTCTGCGGCCACCTGCAGATCGAAGGCCAGCGTTGCGGCCTGATCGGCAACAACGGCCCGATCACCCCGCGCGGCGCGGCCAAGGCGGCGCAGTTCATCCAGCTGTGCGACCAGAGCAACACGCCGATCCTGTTCTTCCACAACACCACCGGCTTCATGGTGGGCACCGAGTCGGAACAGCTCGGCGTGATCAAGCACGGCTCGAAGATGATCCAGGCAGTGGCCAACGCCCGCGTGCCCAAGCTCACCATCGTCGTCGGCGGCTCCTACGGCGCCGGCAACTACGCCATGTGCGGCCGCGGCCTGGACCCGCGCTTCATCTTCGCCTGGCCCAACAGCCGCACCGCGGTAATGGGCGGCGCCCAGGCCGGCAAGGTGCTGCGCATCGTCACCGAGGAAAAGCACGCCAAGGAGGGCAAGGAAGCCGACCCGAAGATGCTCGACATGCTCGAACAGGTCACCGCGCAGAAGCTCGACAGCCAGTCCACCGCGCTGTACGGCACCGCCAGCCTGTGGGACGACGGCCTCATCGACCCGCGCGACACCCGCAAGCTGCTCGGCTACCTGCTGGACATCTGCGCCGAGGCCGAGGCGCGCTCCCTGAAATCCAACACCTTTGGCGTGGCCCGCTTCTAAGCGCCGCTCCCGAACCCGATCGACGGTGCGCCGGGCGCACCCCACCAGGAGAACAACAACAATGATCTTCACCCAGGAACACGAAGAACTCCGCCGCACCGTACGCAATTTCGTCGACAGGGAGATCAACCCCCATGTCGAGCAGTGGGAGCGCGAAGGCCGCTTCCCCATCCATGACATCTTCAAGAAGGCCGGCGACCTGGGCCTGCTGGGCATCTCCAAGCCGGAGAAATTCGGCGGCATGGGCCTGGACTACAGCTACTCCATCGTCGCCGCCGAAGAGTTCGGCACCATCCTCTGCGGTGGCATCCCCATGTCCATCGGCGTGCAGACCGACATGTGCACCCCGGCCCTGGCCCGCTTCGGCTCCGATGACCTGCGCAACGAATTCCTCCGCCCCGCCATCAGCGGCGACATGGTCGGCTGCATCGGCGTCTCCGAGGTCGGCGCCGGCTCCGACGTCGCCGGGCTCAAGACCACCGCCCGCAAGGACGGCGACGACTACGTGATCAACGGCAGCAAGATGTGGATCACCAACTCGCCCTCGGCCGACTTCATCTGCCTGCTGGCCAACACCTCGGACGACAAGCCCCACGTCAACAAATCGCTGATCGTGGTACCGATGAAGACCCCGGGCATCAGCGTCAGCCCGCACCTGGACAAGCTCGGCATGCGCAGCTCGGAGACCGCCCAGGTGTTCTTCGACAACGTGCGCGTGCCCCAGCGCTACCGCATCGGCCACGAAGGCGCCGGCTTCATGATGCAGATGCTGCAGTTCCAGGAAGAACGCCTGTTCGGCGCGGCCAACATGATCAAGGGCCTGGAGCACTGCGTCGACGCCACGATCGAGTACTGCAAGGAGCGCAAGACCTTCGGCACCCCGCTGATCGACAACCAGGTCATCCACTTCCGCATGGCCGAGCTGAGCACCGAGATCGAAGCCCTGCGTGCCCTGGTCTACCAGGCCACCGAGCTCTACGTCAGCGGCAAGGACGTGACCAAGCTGGCCTCCATGGCCAAGCTCAAGGCCGGCCGCCTGGGCCGCGAAGTCAGCGACGCCTGCCTGCAGTACTGGGGCGGCATGGGCTTCATGTGGGACAACCCGGTCTCCCGCGCCTACCGCGACGTGCGCCTGGTGAGCATCGGCGGCGGCGCCGACGAGATCATGCTCGGCATCATCTGCAAGCTGATGGGCATCCTGCCCGGCAAAAAGAAAGGCTGATAGCGGACCGTCCGCTGGGCGCACCCGCGCCCAGCGCCCTGACCCAAGCATGATGAGGAAGCCGGCATGAGCGACCTGCCGAACTGCGAAACCCTGCTGCTGGAGCCCGCCGCCGGCGTGCTGCACATCACCCTCAACCGCCCGGACAGCCGCAACGCCATGAGCCTGGCCATGGTCGGCGAGCTGCGCGCGGTGCTGGCCGCCGTGCGCGATGACCGCAGCGTGCGCGCCCTGGTGCTGCGCGGTGCCGACGGGCACTTCTGCGCCGGCGGCGACATCAAGGACATGGCCTCGGCGCGTGCCGCCGGGGCCGATGCCTACCGCGAACTGAACCGTGCCTTCGGCAGCCTGCTGGAAGAAGCCCAGGCGACGCCCCAGGTGGTGGTCGCAGTGCTGGAAGGCGCGGTGCTGGGCGGCGGCTTCGGCCTGGCGTGCATCTCCGATATCGCCATCGCCCACCAGGGCGCGCAGTTCGGCCTGCCGGAAACCGGCCTGGGCATCCTGCCGGCGCAGATCGCCCCCTTCGTGGTGAAACGCATCGGCCTGACCCAGGCCCGCCGCCTGGCCCTCACCGCCGCACGCTTCGACGGTGCCGAGGCCCTGCGCCTGGGCCTGGTGCACTTCGCCGAGGCCGACGACGCGGCCGTGGACGCGCGCCTGGCCGCCACCCTGGAACAGGTGCGTCGCTGCGCCCCCGGCGCCAACGCCCGCACCAAGGCCTTGCTGCTGGCCACCGGCGAGCGCGAGCTGGGTGCCCTGCTGGACGATGCCGCCGGCTGGTTCGCCGAGGCGGTGACCGGCGCGGAAGGCGCCGAGGGCACCATGGCCTTCGTGCAGAAACGCAAACCCAACTGGGCGCAATGAGCGCACATCCCGAGTACGGCAGGAGCAGCCAACGATGCCCAGCTTCAACAAGATCCTGATCGCCAACCGCGGTGAAATCGCCTGCCGGGTGATGCGCACCGCGCAGCAACTCGGCTACCGCACCGTCGCGGTCTACAGCGAGGCCGACAGCGAGGCGCGCCACGTGCAACTGGCCGACGAGGCCGTGTGCATCGGCCCGGCCCAGGTCGCCCAGTCCTACCTCAGCATCGAGGCGATCATCGCCGCGGCACGGCGCACCGGTGCCGACGCGGTGCACCCCGGCTACGGCTTCCTCTCCGAGAACGCCGAGTTCGCAAGGGCCTGCGAGGCCGCCGGCATCGTCTTCATCGGCCCCACGGTGGAGGCCATTCACCTGATGGGCAGCAAGCGCCTGTCGAAGATCGCCATGCTCGACGCCCAGGTACCCTGCATCCCCGGCTACGAGGGCGCCGAGCAGGACGACGCGACCCTGGCCCGCGAGGCCGAGCGCATCGGCTACCCGCTGATGATCAAGGCCAGCGCCGGTGGTGGCGGCCGTGGCATGCGCCTGGTGCACGAAGCCACCGAGCTGGCCGCGCAGATCCGCACCGCGCGCTCCGAAGCGCAGAACGCCTTCGGCTCCGGCGAGCTGATTCTCGAACGTGCGGTGATCCGCCCGCGCCATGTGGAGATCCAGGTCTTCGGCGACCAGCACGGCAACATCGTCTACCTCGGCGAGCGTGACTGCTCGGTGCAGCGCCGCCACCAGAAGGTGGTGGAGGAAGCGCCCTGCCCGGTGATGACCCCGGAGCTGCGCCGCGCCATGGGCGAGGCCGCGGTGAAGGCCGCGCGCACGGTGAACTACGTCGGTGCCGGCACCGTGGAATTCCTCCTCGATGCCAGCGGCGACTTCTACTTCCTGGAGATGAACACCCGCCTGCAGGTGGAACACCCGGTGACCGAGCTGATCACCGGGCAGGACCTGGTGGCCTGGCAGATCCGCGTGGCCGAGGGGCAGCCGCTGCCGCTGGCGCAGGACGAGATCCGCCTCGACGGGCACGCCATGGAGGTGCGCCTGTACGCCGAGGACCCGGCCAGCAACTTCCTTCCGCAAACCGGCGAGGTGCTGCGCTGGGAGCCGTCCGAGCTGCCCGGCATCCGCATCGACCACGGCCTGGTGGAAGGCCAGCCGGTAACGCCCTTCTACGACCCGATGCTGGCCAAGGTCATCGCCTGGGGCGCCACCCGCGACGAGGCCCGGCGCAAGCTGGTGCGCGCCGTGGAGGATTGCGTGCTGCTGGGCGTCAACGGCAACCAGCGTTTTCTCGCCAACCTGCTGGCGCACCCCGAGTTCGCCGCCGGCCATGCCACCACCGCCTTCATCGGCGAACACTTCAGCGACGACCCGAGCCTGCGCGCCCATGCGCCCAGCGCCACGGAGCTAGCCACCGCGGCCGCCCTGCTCTACCAGGCCTCGGCCGAATCCCGTGCCCACCAGGCCGGCCTCGCCGGCTGGCGCAGCGCCGGCAGCGCGCCCTGGCGCTTCGTGCTGCGCCACGGTGAGCAGAAGCTGGCGGTGGAACTGAGCGTGCTGGAAGCCGGTGTGCGCCCGCGCCTGCAGGCACGCGTCGGTGACAGCGAGGTGGCCATCGCCCTGCTGCGTGCCGATGGCGGCTGGGCCACCCTGGAGGTGGACGGCGTGCGCCGCCGCGTGGCCTACCATCACTCCGCCGGGCGCCTGTGGCTCTATGGCGAGCACGGCAACCTGGAACTGCTCGACGTCACCCACGAACCCGCCGGCGGCCTGAACGCCGCCAGCTCGGGCACGGTAAAGGCCCCCATGGACGGCGCCATCGTCGACGTGCTGGTGGGCGAAGGCGAACGCGTCGCCAAGGGCCAGCTGCTGGTGGTGCTGGAAGCGATGAAGATGGAACACCCACTCAAGGCCGGCATCGACGGCGTGATCCGCCGGGTGCAGGTCACCGCTGGCGACCAGGTGAAGAATCGCCAGGTGTTGGTGGAGGTTGAAGAGGAAGCGCTGTAGGGGCGAATTCATTCGCCAAGGGCCGCAACGCGGCCCCAGTGACAACAACAATCAGGAGCACTGCAATGAGCCTATCTGCCAAAACCCTGTTCATCACCGGCGCCAGCCGGGGCATCGGCCGTGAGATCGCACTGCGCGCGGCGGCCGATGGCGCCAATATCGTCATCGCGGCGAAGAGTGCCGAGCCCCATGCCAAGCTGCCGGGCACCATCTTCAGCGTTGCCGAGGAAGTCGAGGCCGCCGGTGGCAAGGCCCTCGCCCTGCAGCTGGACGTGCGCAACGAGGCGGCCGTGCGGGACGCCATGGCCCAGGCCGCCGAGCACTTCGGTGGCATCGATGCGCTGGTGAACAACGCCGGGGCGATCAAGCTGGTGGGGGTCGAGCACCTGGAGCCCAAGCGCTTCGACCTGCTGTACCAGATCAACACCCGCGCGGTGATGGTTTGCAGCCAGGCCGCCCTGCCCTTCCTGAAGAAGAGCGCGGCGGGGCACATCCTCAACCTGTCGCCGCCGCTCAACCTGGCGCCCAAATGGTTCGCCCAGCACGGCCCCTACACCGTCACCAAGTACGGCATGAGCATGCTCACCCTGGGCATGAGCGAGGAGTTCAAGAAGTACGGCATCAGCGTCAACTCGCTGTGGCCGCAGACCATGATCGCCACCGCCGCCATCGAGTTCGAGCTGGGCAGCCGCGACGCCTTCAAGCGCTCGCGCACCCCGGCGATCATGGCCGACGCCGCCTACGCCATCCTCTCCAGCACCGGCCGCAGCATCACCGGCCGCCTGCTGATCGACGAGGAAATCCTCCGCGAGCAGGGCCAGACCGAGTTCGAGCACTACCGCTTCGACCCCGAGGGCGGCAGCCTGGTACCGGACCTGTTCCTCGACTGATCGCCCCTCCCGGGCTGAAGCCCGGGCTACGCCCGTACCCTCGCAGTGTTTCCGCGCCGGTACGGGCGCCCTCTATTTGCCCATCTGCCTGCCCTTCCCCGCGCCACGGTCATACCGTTTTGCCCGAACGGCTTCTACAGTCGTGAAAGCGCCATTGCCTGCCCACAACAACGACAAAGTGCGAGAGCCATGACCCAGGCCGATCTGATTTCCCCGTTCCGCTTTCTCGCCCGCCTGCCGGGCAACCTGCCACGTGTACCGCGCATGCTGCTGGGCCTGTACTACACCGGCATCCGCAACCGTGAGAAAACGCTGTCCCTGGGCTGGGCGCTGGAACGCGCCGCGCAGAAATTCCCCCAGCGCCCGGCGGTGATCGACGAGACCCGCCGCCTGACCTACACCGAGTTCAACGCCTGGGCCAACCGCCTGGCCCACGCGCTCAAGTCCGAGGGCGTGGCCCACGGCAAGGTGGTGGCGGTGATGCTGGAGAACCGCATCGAAGTGCTGGCGGTGCTGGCGGCCCTGGCCAAGCTCGGCGCCATCGCCGCGCTGGTCAACACCACCCAGCGCGGCAAGGTGCTGGCCCACAGCCTGACCCTGGTCAAGGCCAGCCACTACGTGGTGGGCGAGGAGCTGCGGGATGCCTTCGAGGAAGTCGAGGAGGAGCTGGGCAACAGCGCCGGGCACCGCTACTGGATAGCCGACGCCGATACCCGCCGCGACCCGGGTCAGGCCCCACGGGGCTGGGCCAACCTGATGCGCCTGGCCGGCGAGCACAGCGCCGACAACCCGGCGGAAACCGCCAAGGTGCGCCTCAAGGACCCGTGCTTCTACATCTACACCTCGGGCACCACGGGGCTGCCCAAGGCGTCGATCCTCAGCCACGGCAAGTGGATCAAGGCCTATGGGGGCTTCGGCCACTCCGGCCTGGGGCTGAAGGACACCGACGTCTTCTACCTGACCCTGCCCTGCTACCACAACAACGCGGTCACCGTGAGCTGGGCCTCGGTGCTGGCCGGCGGCGCCGCCATCGCCCTGCGCCGCAAGTTCTCCGCCAGCAGCTTCTGGAAGGACGTGGCCCAGTACCAGGCCACCTGCTTCGGCTACATCGGCGAACTGTGCCGCTACCTGCTGAACCAGGCTCCGAGCGAGGAAGAACGCAACAACAGCCTTACCTGCATGATCGGCAACGGCCTGCGCCCGGCCATCTGGGCCGAATTCAAGGAGCGCTTCGGCATCGAGCGCATCACCGAGTTCTATGCCTCCAGCGAGGGCAACATCGGCTTCACCAACGTGTTCAACTTCGACAACACCGTGGGCTTCTCGCCGGCCACCTACGCCATCGTGCGCTACGACCTGGAAAGCGACCGCCCGGTACGTGACCACAAGGGCTACCTGGAGAAGGTCGCCACCGGCGAGCCGGGCCTGCTGATCAGCGAGATCAGCCCCAAGTGGCCGTTCGACGGCTACACCGACCCGGCCAAGAGCGAGTCGGTGATCCTGCGGGACGTGTTCAAGAAGGGCGATGCCTGGTTCAACACCGGCGACCTGATGCGCGACATCGGCTGCAAGCACGCGCAGTTCGTCGACCGCCTCGGCGACACTTTCCGCTGGAAGGGCGAGAACGTCTCCACCACCGAGGTGGAAAGCGTGCTGGGCGCCTTCGGCGGCGTGGAGGATGCGGTGGTCTATGGGGTGGAGATTCCCGGCACCAACGGTCGCTGCGGCATGGCTGCGCTGCGCCTGGGCAGCGGTGCCGAGCTGGACGCCCGGGCGGTGGCCGAGCATCTGGACCGCGAGCTGCCGCCTTATGCGGCCCCGCTGTTCATCCGCCTGCTGGCGGAGATCGAGACCACCGGCACCTTCAAGTACAAGAAGACCGACCTGAAGAAGAGCGGCTTCGACCCGGGCCAGATCAGCGAGCCGCTGTTCGTGCGCCTGCCCGGCGAAACCGCCTTCCGCCCGCTGGACAACTTGCTGCACCAGGCGATCCAGAGCGGGGAATACCGCTTCTGATCCGCCCTTTGCCGCGGGTTCGCTGGCCAGGGCTGGCAACGCGGAGTTGGGCCGGATGTAGGGTGGATGACGCTCTTTTCATCCACCTAAGGTGCCGCCGGAAAGCACCAAAGGTGGACCGATAAAGCGGGGTCCACCCGCGACTAGCGCCGTTGCGCCGTTACTGCTTGAACTCGAACTGCAGTTCCGCCCCTTCCACCGAGCGCCAGTAGTCGTCTTCCTTCTCGTTGGTGAGCAGCTTGCCGTTGAGCTGGAAGGGGCCTTCGGTGGGCGCCTTCTCGGTGAACATCGGCGGCAGCAAGGGCTCTTCGGCCTTGCGCTCTTCCACGATCTCGGGCTCCAGCTTGTCCACCAGGTGCTTGGGCAGGCGCAGGTCGAGCTTGGCCTTGGGCAGTTCGGTCTTTTCCGGCTTGCGTGCATTGCCGGCGGGGCTGGTGGCCGGCTGGGCCGCCTTGGCGACAGGCTTGGCGTCCGCCTTCGGTTTGGCTGCGGGCTTCTGTTCGGGCTTGGCGGTGGGCTTGGGCGTTTCGCTCGCCACCTTGGGGGCCTCGCTGGCCGGCTTGGCCGCTGGTGCCTCCTTGGCCGGGGCGGCAGGCGCCGGCTTCTCGGCCTGGGTCACCGGTGGCGGGCTGGCGGGGGGCTTCTGCGAGGGCGGCGCTTCCTGCTCACAGCCGGCGAGCAGGCCGAGGAACAGCAATAAAGCGAATGGGAAACGGGTCATGGGCAGTGTGCAAGGCAAGGCATGAAGGGCCATGCTCGCCCCTCACACCCGCCCTGGCAACCCCGAGCCCGGGAACTTGCCAAAGCTTTACACCCCTTCCCGACCGGTAAAGACCGCCCAGATCAGCAGGCCGAAGGCCAGGGTGTGGATCAGGCTGCCGAGCAGGTTGATGGCGGCGTAGAAGTACATGGGCTCCGCGTCGGGCCAGATATCGAAGGCCAGGGTCGGGATCAACGCGTACAGGGCCATGTTGATGCCCTGCCACACCAGCAGGATCAGCATGCTGGCCAGGCACAGGCCGGCGGCGCGGGGCTGGGCGCGCCAGTAGCGGGCAGCCAGGGCGCACCCCAGCAGCCAGACCACCACCAGGGGCACCAGGCCGATGGAGGTGAACAGCGAGAGGATGGCGGAGGGGCTATCGGTCATGGGGTTCTCCAAGGGTCGAGGTGTCTTGTGTCCTGTTGCAGCCAGAGGCCGAAGCGTTCCTGCTCCGCATCGGGCAGCCAGAGGTGACCTTCGTGGCGCAGTGCTTGGGGTGGCAGCGCCAGCAGGTCGGCGAGGTCGAAGCGCTGCAGTTCGCCGGCATCGTCCTCCACCTCGTAGTCATAGGCGTGCACCCGCAGCAGCAGGCCATGGGCGTCGAAGCCTTCGAAGCAGGGCATCTTGCCGATGGCGTTGAAGGGCTGGCGCAGCGTGCGCTCGTGGGTGTCCAGCAACAGCAGGTGCCAGAGCTGGTCGGCGCCGGCCAGGGGGTCGTAGCAGTCGTTGAGTGTGGTGAGCGCCAGGTAGCGGCCATCGGCGGACCAGATCATCGCCGGGCCGAGGTTGGCGACAGCGCAGTTGGACGCCGTGAGCAGGCAGCCACCCTGGCGAGGCTCCTGGGGCCGCAGGTAGTTGTCGGCGTAGGTGCTTTCACAGCCGAACAGCCAGGCGGCATCCTGGCCAGCCGGTGCCGGCAAGACGAAGTCTCCCACGGCGTTGGAAACGGGCGGGCGCTCGGCCAGGCGCCAGGCCGGCAAGAGCTGCAGGGCATCGGGAGCAAGCGCTACACGTGCCACGCCATAGCAGAAGCGCTCACTGTCATCGGCGACGAAGGCAGCGGCATGGCCCGCCACCGGGGCCGCCACGGTGAAGCGCTGCAGCGGGCTGGATTCGCGCCCTTCGGGCAGGCGCCCGAGAATGTGCGCGAGGCTGACGACGCCCTCACGGAAGTCATGCAGCCGGGCAATCAGCAAGGGTGGGTCCAGCACCAGCAGCCGGCGCTCTCGGATATCCGCCACCACCAAGCGATGGGGCAGCGCCGGCGCTTCGGCGAAGGCCACCAGGGCCAGGTAGCGGCCGCAGTCGGAGATACGGTGATCGAGGCACCACTCGCCTTCCAGTTGCCAATCGCCAATGCGGCAGGCGAAGGCGCCCTGGCGGCCGTCGGCTCCATCGCGCAGCCAGTCCAGGTGGGGCTCTACGCCATTGATCGCATCCTGCAGGCGCAGGCTGCTGCCGTGGCGCCCTCCCCCTTGCAGCGGCGAGCCCAGGCTCAGGCGGGTCAGGGAGTGCTCACCCGCGAGGGCACGGCCCCGTTCATCGAGCCCAGCGAGGATTTCACTGTCGCTGTGGATGCTGTAGAGGCCATAACCGAAACCCAGGCGGTCGGTGGCGGCGTAGTCGAGATACGCCGTGCGCCATAGCTGTTGTTCGTCGAGGCGCAGGGGCATGCCCAGGTTGAGGCGCGGCTCGCCCTCCAGGGCCTGCCAGGGCTCCTCCAGCTGACGCCAGCCGGCCTCCTCCTCCCACAACCAGCAGTCGTTGCTCCACCCCCGCTCCAGCTCGGCGGTCGGGCGCGCACGGCACACCAGGGCACGGCCATCGTCGCGCCAGATCACCGCTTCGCCGTCCGCCAGCAACAGGCCGCTGGGCTGGTCGTCGAGCCACAGCTCGCAGGCGGGGTTGGCCAGGGGGGCGAGCGGGTTATCCAGCTCGCGCAAGCTGGCCGGCAGATACGGCAGGCCACGCAGGCGGTGCACGCCGGCGGGAGCGGGAAAGTCGCGGGTGACGGGCAAGCGCTCGACCCAGGCCGGGCTGAGCCAGAGGTCGCCGAGCGCGACGAAGTCTTCGCCCTGGGCGCTGGCCAGCAACTCATCGAGGCGCACCTCACGGGCCTGGTTGGCCACCAGCGGGCTGTAGCGGCCGCGCAGCACCTCGCCATCGAAGGCATCCAGCTCCCAGAACTGCTGGCCGTTGGCGCACTGGTACAAGCGGCGCAGCTGGCGGTCGAAGATCACCAGGCCCCATTCGCCCCGCGAGGGGATGGGCGCGGCAAGGTAACGGCCGTCACTGGAGAAGCACAGCGAGGTGCCCAGCCCCTCCAGCACCACGCCGTCGGGCAGCAGGTGGTCGCAGAAGGCGGGCCCGCCCATGGCGATTTCGCTCCAGTTGAAGCTGTGCACCGGCTGGCCCTCGGGCGTCAGCAGCGGGCCATCGCTGCCCCAGGCGTTGGCACCCGGCTTGGGCTCGGCGATACCCAGGCGGCGCTCCCAGGCGGCCAGCGCGGCGAGGCCGCAGAACACGGCGACTATGCCGGCGAAGATGCCCCAGTAGCCGGGTAGCGCGCGACCGACGCCAATGCCCAGGCCGATCATGGCGCAGGACAGCTGCGGGTTGAGGCGCCGCGCCAGGGTCATGCGGCCCAGGCGCGCGGCGAGGCCCACGACCAGGGCGAACAGCGCCACCAGGGCGGCCGACAACGGCAGGGGCAGCCAGGCGCAGATGACGATGGGCAGGATGGTCAGCGCCAGCTGCACCAACAGCTCCAGCAGCAGGCGGCCGAAGCTCTTGTCGTCAGGCTCGGTGGATGGGATGGACAATCGCGCGCTCCTTGCGCCGCTCACAGCCCCGGCGGTTCACCACCGCCGGGGCCAAATCAGCGGCGTTTCCCGAGCCGATCCAGCTCGGCCTCGATATCCAGTTGCGGGTTGGCTTCACGCAGGCGCGCCAGCAACGCGTCGGCGGCCTGGGTATCGCCCTTCTCGCGCAGTTGCAACAGCTCTTCGAGTTGCTCCACCAGGGTGGCTTCCTTGGCCTTGCCCGGTGCCATGCGCGGCTTGGCGGCCAGGGCGGAGGCTTCGGCCTTCATGGTTTCGACGGCCTGCTCGCGCACTTCGGCCTGGTCGGACAGGGCATCCACCGGAGCCTGGCGCTCGGCCTCTTCGGCCAGGCGCGAGGCCGCCATCTTCTTCGCCTCGCGGGCCATCTGCGATGCCTCGGCCGGCGCCGGAGCGGCGTAGGCCTGGATGGATGGCTCCGGGGCACTCTCCATGCTCCCGGCCACGGCGGTGTCGCCGGCCGCGACGCTGGAGCGGGCTATCGGTGCAGCAGCGGGCGCGACGGGCACGATGGGCGCCGGCATCATCATCGCCGCCGGGGCCGGGGCGCTGTTGCCGTAGTCGAGGTCAGGGCGGTCGAGGTTGCGCCAGGTAAGGCTGACACCGATGCCCAGGCAGGCCAGGCCGGCGAAGGCCACCGACCAGCGCTGGCGACCACCGGGGCCGAACAGCCAGGCATGCAGGCGCTCAGCCAGGTTCGGCGTGGCGGGACGCACGGCGGCACGCGCCGCGGCGAGGATGCGCGCATCCAGCTCGGCGGACGGTTCACCCCCTTCATGGGCACGGAAGTGGGCGAGCATCTGCTGCTCCAGCCCATCCGGCTTGCGTGGGTCCTGGTTCATGTGGATACCTCCTCGGTGGCGGCCGGATCGGCCAGCAACCGACGTAGCTTCTGCATCGCGTAGCGCAGGCGGCTCTTCACCGTCTCGGCGGGCGTGCGGGTCATCTCGGCGATCTCGTGCACTTCGAGGTCGCCATGGGCGCGCAGCAGGAACACCTCGCGCTGCTCGCCGGGCAGCTCTTCCAGGGCGGCCTGCAGGCGCTGGCGGTCGCGGCTGAGGCTGAGCTGCTCCGCCGGGTCCTCGCTGCTGCCAGGCAGGGCATCGCCATGGGCCTGCTCGTCGAATTCCTCGACACGCCCGTTCAGCCGCCCGTGCTTGCGCCAATGGTCGATCAGGCGGTTGCGGGCGATCTGGTAGAGCCAGGTCTTGAAGGCCACCTGCTCGCGCTGCTCGGTGGCGCTGCGGATCAGGTTCAGCCAGGTTTCCTGGAAGATCTCCTCGGCCAGGCTGGCGTCGCCGCACAGCCCGCAGAGAAAACGGTAGAGGCCGAGGCGATGGCGTGCGTAGAGCACGCCAAAGGCCTCGGCATCGCCGTGTCGGTAGCGCCGCAGCAGGGCGGCGTCGTCATCCGTGATGGGTTCGCTCAAGTCACTCGATCCGTGCCTGTGAAGGAGTTGGATTTTGCAGGCTTTGTGCGAGTTCGACCAGTTGCACGAACTCCCCGCGCAGACCGAAGCGGTCTTCACCCTTGGCGCCCCGGGCCAGCTTGGCGCTGTCGGCGAAGGAGAAGCTGCCGGTGTATTGCCCGCCCTTGAGCTGCTGGGCGAAGGCGGCCACCGCCGTGGCGAAGCGCAGGTCTTCGCTGGCGTCCTTCAGGGCCGGCACGTCACCGGCGGCGATGGGGCGTTCCAGCAGCTTGCTCTGCTCGCTGCCCGGCGCCTTGTAGCGGATGCGCAGCCAGGCCAGCTCGGAGGATTTGCCATCGGCCTTCTGCGCCTGCTGGTAGCGCAGCGGCTCCAGCCAACCCTTGCCGCCGACCGGGACGATCTCGTAGAGCGCAGTAACGGTGTGGCCCGCGCCGATCTCGCCGGCATCGACCTTGTCGTTGCTGAAGTCTTCGCGCTTGAGGACGCGGTTCTCGTAGCCCAGCAGGCGGTATTCGCTGACCTGGGCGGGGTTGAACTCGACCTGCAGCTTGACGTCCTTGGCCACCACCTTGAGGGTCGAGCTGAGCTGGTCCACCAGCACCTTGCGCGCCTCGCGCAGGCTGTCGATGTAGGCGTAGTTGCCGTCGCCGGCATCGGCCAGTTGCTCCATCAGCTGTTCGTTGTAGTTGTCGGTGCCGAAGCCCAGGGTGGTCAGCGAGACCCCGCCCTTGCGCTTCTCGGCGGCCAGCTGCTTGAGGCTTTCGAAGTCGCTGATGCCGACGTTGAAGTCGCCGTCGGTGGCCAGCAGGATGCGGTTGATGCCGTTCTTCAGCAGGCCCTTCTGCGCTTCGTCATAGGCCATCTGGATGCCGGATTCGCCCGCGGTGGAGCCGCCGGCGGCGAGCTGGTCGATGGCGGCGCGGATCTTCGCCTTGTCGCTGCCGGGGGTGGATTCGAGCACCACGCGGGCTTCCCCGGCATAGGTGACCAGGGAGACGCGGTCTTCGGCGCGCAGCTGGTCCACCAGCAGCTTGAGGGTGCCCTGGACCATGGGCAGGCCGTCGCGGCGGTCCATGGAGCCGGAGACGTCCACCAGGAACACCAGATTGGCCGGCGGCAGCTGCTCGACCTGGGTGTCGGAGGCCTTGATGGCGATGCGCAGCAGGCGCGCCTCGGGGTTCCAGGGCGAACGCGCCAGCTCGGTGCCGATGCCGAAGGGCACATCGCCCTGGGGCAGCGGGTAGGCGTAGGGGAAGTAGTTGATCAGCTCTTCCAGGCGCACCGCGTCCTTGGGCGGCAGTTGCCCGTCGTTGAGGAAGCGACGGACGTTGGCGTAGCCGCCGGTGTCGACATCGATGCTGAAGGTGGAGACCGGGTCGCTGGCCACGGCATGGATGGGGTTGTCGGCCAGGTGCGCGTACTGCTCGCGACCCTCGTCGCGGTAGCCGGCGGCCAGGGCGTCGCTCATGGGCGCGGGGGCCACGGGCATGACCATCGACCCCGCCACCGCGATGGGGGCCGAGCGCTTGGCCATCGGCGCGGGGGCATAGGCGGCATTCGGCTCGGCGGCGGGCTTGGCCAGCTCCTGCAGGCGCGCGTCATCGCTGTTGGCGCTCAGCGAGCCGGTGACTTCGGCTGCGGTTTCGACCTTGGCCTTGGTCTCGCTCGCACCGGGCGTGGTGCCGGATTCATGCCCCTGGCAGGCAGCCAGGGCAAGCAGCAGGCCTGCGGCGAAACCGGCGGCGAGGGGTTGGCGGAGCAGTGCGGCGGGGGTGGTCATGGCGTGTCTCCTGGGGACGGAATGTCCATACGCACCAGTAGACGGAGGCGCCGATCGGGTCGGGTTAAGGCGGAGTGAAATTATTTTGGGGCGGGGCGTGGACCCTGGGGGCGAATTCACTCGCGATGATCGCCGTGCCAGGCCATCGCGGTTGAAACCGCGCCCACAATCGGGGCATCACCGATCGATGCAGCCCGGGCTTCAGCCCGGGGCCGGCCGGCATCAGAAGTAGCTGCCGGCTTCCTGGCACAACTGCTTGGCGAGCATGCCCAAGGTCATGATGGCGCGCTCCGCCTCGCGGTTCCACGGGATGCCGCAGTTGAGCCGCACGCAGTGGTTGAACTGCTCGGTGTTACTGAAGATCAGCCCCGGCGCGATGCTGATGCCCTGCTGCAGCGCGCGGACGTGCAGGTCCTTGGTGTTGACCTTGGCCGGCAGGCTGATCCACAGGATGAAGCCGCCGTTGGGCCGGCTCATCTGCGTGCCTTCGGGGAAGTACTGCTGCACCCCCAGCTGGAAGGCGGTGAGGTTCTTGCGGTACTCCTGGCGGATGTAGCGCAGGTGCCGGTCGTAGCCGCCGTTCTCCAGGTAGGCGGCGACGCCCATCTGGGTGACGCTGCACGCGGAGTGGGTGCTGAAGGTTTGCAGGCGCTGGATTTCCTCCTGGTACTTGCCGGCGATGATCCAGCCGATGCGCACACCCGGGGACAGCGTCTTGGAGAAGCTGGAGCAGTACACCACACGCCCTTCGCGGTCGTGGGCCTTGAGCGCCTTGGAGGGGCCCTGCTCGAACATCAGTTCGCCGTAGATATCGTCCTCGATGATCTGGATGTCGAAGTCCGACGCCAGGCGCAGCAGCTGCTTCTGGCGCTCCTCGGGAATGGTGCCGCCCAGGGGGTTGCTGAGGCGCGAGGTGAGCACCAGGGCCTTGATCGGCCACTGGTTGGCGGCCAGTTGCAGAGCCTCCAGGCTGATGCCGGTGGTGGGGTCGCTGGGGATCTCGATGACCTTGAGGCCGAGCAGGTCCGCCAGTTGCAGCAGGCCGTAATAGGTGGGCGACTCGGCGGCGATCAGGTCGCCGGGGCGGGTCAGCACGCGCAGGCTCATCTGCAGCGCATCCACGCAGCCATGGGTGATGACCACGTCGGTGGGGTTGACCACCACGCCGGCGTCGCGCATGCGGATCGCCACCTGGCGGCGCAGCGGCTCGAAGCCGGGGCTGAACATATAGCTGAAGGCGCGCGGGCTGTGGAAGCGGGTGACCTTGGCCAGTTGCTGGTGCAGCGCACGGACCGGCAGGTAGTCCACATGGGGCACGGCGGCGCCCAGGGGGAACACGCCCTCGCGGCGGGACTCGGTGAGCACCTGGTTGATGATGCTAGCGCGGGTGACCAGGCCCGGCCGCTCGACCCGGGCGATATCCGGGGTGGAGGCGGTCAGTGCCGGGGTCTGGTGCACGTAGAAGCCGGACTGCGGGCGCGCGCGGATCAGCCCCTGATCCTCCAGGTTGGCGTAGGCCTGCAGCACCGTGGCATGGCTGACATTGAGCTGCGAGCTCATCTTGCGCACCGAGGGCACGCGCTCGCCGGGCTGGTAGACACCACGGCGGATGTCTTCGGCCAGTTGCTGGGCGATGCGTTGATAGAGCAACAGATTGGTCATGGCGGCGACACCTGGTTCACTGGACCGAAACAGTACCGGAGCAGTAACAAATTGCACCGGTACAGCACAGGAAATTGTGGGCCATACAGTGCGCTTTCGCCAGTGACTGTATCGCTTCAGTCCGCCGTGACTTCTCTATTGGGTGCAGCTGTACGGGCAATAAAAAACCCCGGGAGCCGAAGCCGCCGGGGTTCCTGGAACAGCTGGGGTCAGCGGGGGTCGCCGAGCTTGCCCTTCTCGTCGGAGAACACGATCTCGACGCGACGGTTCTGCGCCCGGCCATGGGACGAGGCGTTTTCGGCCACCGGGAAGGCTTCACCGTAGCCGACCACTTCCATGCGCTTGGCGTCGACGCCGAGGTCGCTCAGGACGTCGGCCACCGCCTGCGCACGGTCACGGGACAGGGCGAGGTTCTCTTCGCGAACACCGCTGCTGTCGGTGTAACCCTCGATGCGCACCACGCGACGCGGGTTGATCTGGAGGAACTGCACCAGCTTGAGCACGGTGCGGTTGGCCGAGGCCTTGAGTTCGGCACGGCCAGTGTCGAAGAGCACGTCGCCCAGGGTCATCACCAGGCCGCGGTCGGTTTCGGTGGCGGCCAGGGCGACCATCTGCTCTTCCATCCAGTCGCCCTGCTGCTGGGCGCTGAGCAGCTTGGCCTCGCGCAGGGCCAGTTGCAGGCGCTCCTGGTCGACTTGCAGCTTGGCGGCGCGTTCCTGGTTGAGGTTCAGCTCGCTGTGCTGGCTGGCGATCTCGCTGTAGCGCTCGCTCAGGTAGGCGTAGTGCTCGACGTCCTGGTCGTTGCCCAGGTAGTTGGACAGGCGCTCGGCGCGGGCCAGGGATTCACCGGCGCGGATCACGTCCTTCGGTGCGCTGCGCAGCACGTCCGGATCTTCCTTGACCTTCTGGAACTGGGTGCGGGCGGCGTCGAGGCTGTCTTCGGCACGCTGCGGGTTGGCGCAGCCGGCGAGCAGGCCGAGACCCAGCAACAGGCCAGCGAGGGTGATACGAGGGCTCATTGCAGTTCCCCCAGTTGCTTGCGCAGGCGGTTGATGCGGGCAGTGATGTCAGCGAGCTGGGCCTTGCTCTTGGCGGTCAGTACCTTGGATTCGGCCAGGCGGGCATCCAGCTCGGCCTGTTCGGCGAGGACGCGGGCGCGCTTGTAGTCCTGCTCCCCCATGTTCTTCTGCGCCAGGGCGAGCTTTTCTTCCGCCTGTTTCATTTCGGGGAGCTGCTCGCTGTTGGCACCCACGGCCCGGGCCTGGGCCACGGCCTGTTCGGTGAGGCGGAGCTGCTCCACGGGAGCGGGGTCATTGGCACAGCCGGCCAAGGCGAGGACAGCCAGGCCGATGGCCAGAATGCGTTGTTCGATCACGGAGGTTTCCTAGGGTTTCGGAGCGCTGGCCGGCTGCAATTGCTGAGCCTTCCAACGCTCGAGATTGCGCTGCAAGAAGACTTGCGGGGCACCTGCGGCGGTCAATTCTGTCATTTTTTTCGCCAGTTGTCCGCGCAGCCAGGGGTCGTTGCAGGCCGAGTTGTGGGACAGCGTGAGGTACAGGCCCTCGCTGGAGATCGGCGGCTCCAGGGCTTCAAGGTCATCGGCCATGCCGAGCGTATCGGCCAGGGCGAGGCCCGGGTAGCGCTCGTAGAGCACGTACTCGGTGCGCTCCAGCACGAGCTTCTGGTAGGCCTGGGTGAGGCTCGGCACTTCCTCGAGGGTGAGGTTGGCCTTGGCGAAGGCGTCGAAGGCCTGGCCGAAGCTGTTGTTCACCAGGGTGCCGCCGGTGTGGCCGAGCAGGTCTTGCCACTGGGTGTAGGGGAAGCCGTGGCCACGCTTGACCCAGACCACGCTGGGGGTATCGAGGAAGGCCGGGTGGACGTAGTCCATGGTTTCCAGCCGCGGCAGGGTGAGGAAGGCGCCGGCGAGCAGGTCGACGCGGCCGGTGCGCACCTCGTCCTGGGCGCGGGACCAGGGGCCGGTGTAGAGGATGTCGATCTTCAGCCCGAGCTCTTCGCCGATGCGCTTGAGCAGATCGGCATTGGCGCCGACCAGCAGCTTGGGGTTCTGCGGATCACGCCACAGGTACGGCGGGTACTCGGGGTTGCCCGTGGCGACCAGGCGCTCGCACTTGCCGGCCGCATGACCCTGCCCCGACAGCGTGGCCAGGACCAGCAACAACGGAGCGATGAATGGGCGTATGTGCATCAGGGGCTTCCTGGACCGGACCTTGGTTTGGGCAATGCGCGCACGGCGCTGCATCCCTCTAGCGTCATGCTAGCTTAGGCGAACTGCAATAATTTTTTGCGATAAGGACGCGCCATGAAAAAACTGCTTATCGGACTTGTGACGTTGCTGGCAGCGCTGGCCGCCACCCTGTACTTCTCCCCCGCCGCCCTGATGGCCACGGCGCGCTTCGTGGAGTGTCAGCTGGCGGGGTTTTCCGCCCACAGCACGACGGTCGGCGACCTGGATATCGCCTATTACGAAGGCGGCCCGGCCAGCGGCGAAACCCTGGTCATGGTCCATGGTTTCGGTGCCAACAAGGACAACTGGCTGCGCATGGCGCGGCACTTCACCGACCGCTATCGCGTGATCGCCCTGGACCTGCCCGGCTTCGGCGACAGCAGCAGGCCGGCCGGCAGCTACGACGTCGGCACCCAAGCCGAGCGACTGGCCTCTTTCATCGCCACCCTGGGCGCCGGCAAGGTGCACCTGGTGGGCAATTCCATGGGCGGGCACATCGTCGCCCTCTACGCCGCGCGCTACCCGCAACAGGTGCGCTCGCTGGCGCTGTTCGACAACGCCGGTGTCACCGCCCCGCACAAGAGCGAACTGTACGAGCGACTGGAGCGCGGCGATGCCAACCCGTTGATCGTGGCCTCGGTCGCGGACTACGACCAGCTGATGGACTTCGTCTTCGTCGAGAAACCGCCGATGCCCGGCTCGCTGAAGCGCTACCTCGCCGAGCAATCGATGGCCAACCGCGAGCATTACCAGCAGGTCTTCCAGCACCTGGTGCAGCGCTACGTGCCGCTGGAGCCGGAGCTGCCGAAGATCACCGCCCCGACCCTGCTGCTGTGGGGCGACCGGGACCGGGTGCTGGATGTGTCGAGCATCGAGGTGATGAAGCCCCTGCTGGGCAAATCCAGCGTGGTGGTGATGAAGGATTGCGGCCACGTGCCGATGATCGAGCGCCCGGCCGAAACCGCCGCGCACTACCAGGCCTTCCTCGATTCCCTGTGATTTCGCAGGCAATAAAAAACCCGCTCGATGAGCGGGTTTTTCATGGGTGCGGAAAACTGGATCAGACCAGTTTTTCCAGCTCCGGTACGGCTTCGAACAGGTCAGCCACCAGGCCGTAGTCAGCCACCTGGAAAATCGGGGCTTCTTCGTCCTTGTTGATCGCGACGATGACCTTGGAGTCTTTCATGCCCGCCAGGTGCTGGATGGCACCGGAGATACCGACCGCGATGTACAGCTGCGGAGCGACGATCTTGCCGGTCTGGCCAACCTGCATGTCGTTCGGCACGAAGCCGGCGTCGACAGCGGCGCGGGAAGCACCGACGGCAGCGCCCAGCTTGTCGGCCAGGGCGTACAGGTGCTTGAAGTTGTCACCGTTCTGCATGCCACGGCCGCCGGAAACGACGATCTTGGCAGCGGTCAGTTCCGGACGGTCGGACTTGGCCAGTTCTTCACCCACGAAGGCGGACTTGCCAGCGTCGCTACCGGCACCGACGGCTTCGATGGCAGCGGAACCGCCTTCAGCGGCAACCGGGTCGAAACCAGTGGTACGCACGGTGATGACCTTGACCGAAGCCGAGGACTGCACGGTGGCGATGGCGTTACCGGCGTAGATCGGGCGCTTGAAGGTATCGGCGCTTTCGACCGCGATGATCTCGGAGATCTGGTCAACGTCCAGCTGGGCGGCAACGCGCGGCAGGAAGTTTTTGCCGTTGGTGGTGGCGGGAGCCAGGATGTGGCTGTAGCCCTTGCCCAATTCGGCGATCAGCGGCGCGACGTTTTCCGGCAGCTGATGAGCGAAGGCGGCGTTGTCGGCAACCAGGACCTTGGAAACGCCAGCGACCTTGGCAGCGGCTTCGGCAGCAGCGCCGACACCGGCACCAGCGACCAGGACGTGGATGTCGCCACCGATCTTCTGGGCAGCGGCAACGGTATTCAGCGTGGCAGCGGCCAGGGCGGCATTGGTGTGTTCAGCGATAACCAGGATAGTCATTTAGATTACCTTCGCCTCGTTCTTCAGTTTCTCGACCAGTTCAGCCACGGACTTGACCTTGATGCCGGCGCTGCGGGCAGCAGGCGCTTCGACTTTCAGGGTCTTGACGGTGGAGGCGGTGGAAACGCCCAGGGCGTCCGGGGTGACCACGTCCAGCGGCTTTTTCTTGGCCTTCATGATGTTCGGCAGCGACGCATAGCGCGGCTCGTTCAGGCGCAGGTCGGTGGTGACGATAGCCGGCAGGTTCAGGGCTACGGTCTGCAGGCCGCCGTCGATCTCACGGGTGACGTTGACCTTGTCGCCAGCAACTTCGACCTTGGAGGCGAAGGTGCCCTGGGCGTAGCCGGTGAGGGCGCCGAGCATCTGGCCGGTCTGGTTGTTGTCGCTGTCGATGGCCTGTTTGCCAAGGATCACCAGCTGGGGCTGTTCCTTGTCGGTAACGGCTTTGAGCAGCTTGGCCACGGCCAGGGAGCTGAGCTCTTCTGCGCTCTCGACCAGGATGGCACGATCGGCACCAAGAGCCAGGGCGGTACGCAGCTGCTCTTGAGCAGTGGCCGGGCCGATGGTGACGACGACGATCTCAGTCGCCACGCCCTTTTCCTTCAGACGGACGGCTTCTTCCACGGCGATTTCGCAGAAGGGGTTCATCGACATCTTGACGTTGGCGAGGTCGACGCCGGAGTTGTCCGCCTTGACGCGAACCTTGACGTTGTAGTCGACCACTCGTTTGACAGCTACAAGAACCTTCATGGATTCCTCGTTACTCTCCGGTGAATAAGAATGTCGCCAAGGACGAGCCTCTGGCGGGTGATGCTCGTCGGCCGGAACCGACGGTCAGCCCATACGGCGAGCGCAAAACCGCCCGTATCTTGACCGTAACGCATAATCGGGTCAATACGGGAAAATACCCCGCCATAAGCCGCAGAGCCTTATCCTATCAGGCTTCTACAAAATTCAAACAAACGTTTGTATTGGACCCGCCAAAGGGTGTGGATATAATGCGCCAGCTCTGGCCAGGGATCGAGCCTAGCCCTCCCTTATAAAATATCGAAGAGAGCCTTGAGGAGAATGACTGTGGAACGCGAATACATGGAATTCGACGTCGTCATCGTCGGTGCCGGCCCTGCGGGCCTGTCCGCTGCGTGCCGACTGAAGCAAAAGGCCGCCGAAGCTGGTCAGGAGATCAGCGTATGCGTGGTCGAGAAAGGCTCCGAAGTCGGTGCCCACATTCTCTCGGGTGCCGTGTTCGAGCCGCGCGCTCTGAATGAACTGTTCCCTGACTGGAAAGAGCTTGGCGCCCCGCTGAACACTCCGGTCAAGCGCGACGACATCTATATGTTGAAAGATGCCGAAGGCGCCATCAAGGTTCCTGACCTCTTTGTGCCGAAAACCATGCACAACGAGGGCAACTACATCATCTCCCTGGGCAACCTGTGCCGCTGGCTGGCCCAGCAGGCCGAAGGCCTGGGCGTGGAAATCTACCCGGGCTTCGCCGCCCAGGAAGCCCTGATCGACGAGAACGGCGTGGTCCGCGGCATCATCACCGGCGACCTCGGCGTGGATCGCGAAGGCCATCCGAAGGAAGGCTACTACACTCCCGGCATGGAACTGCGTGGCAAGTACACCCTGTTCGCCGAAGGCTGCCGTGGCCACATCGGCAAGCAGCTGATCAAGAAGTACAACCTGGACTCCGACGCCGACGCCCAGCACTACGGCATCGGCATCAAGGAAATCTGGGACATCGACCCGGCCAAGCACGAGCAGGGCCTGGTGGTGCACACCGCCGGCTGGCCGCTGTCGGTCATGGGCACCGACAACACCGGTGGCTCCTTCCTTTATCACCTGGAGAACAACCAGGTGGTGGTCGGCCTGATCATCGACCTGTCCTACTCCAACCCGCACCTGTCGCCCTTCGACGAATTCCAGCGCTACAAGCACCACCCGGTGATCAAGCAGTACCTGGAAGGCGGCAAGCGCGTCGCCTACGGCGCCCGCGCCATCTGCAAGGGCGGCCTGAACTCGCTGCCGAAGATGGTCTTCAAGGGCGGCGCCCTGATCGGCTGCGACCTGGGCACCCTGAACTTCGCCAAGATCAAGGGCAGCCACACCGCCATGAAGTCCGGCATGCTGGCGGCTGACGCCGTGGCCGAAGCGGTACTGGGCGGCAAGGAAGGCGGCGACGAGCTGACCACCTACGTCGAGGCGTTCAAGGCCAGTTGGCTGTACGACGAGCTGTTCCGCAGCCGTAACTTCGGCCCGGCCCTGCACAAGTTCGGCCCGGTCATCGGTGGCGGCCTGAACTGGCTCGACCAGAACATCTTCGGCGGCAAGATCCCCTTTACCCTGCACGACACCGTGCCGGACTACGCCTGCCTGAAGAAGGCCAGCGAAGCGCCGAAGATCAACTACCCGAAACCCGACGGCAAACTCAGCTTCGACAAGCTGAGCTCGGTATTCCTCTCCAACACCAACCATGAAGAGGAACAACCCTGCCACCTGAAGCTCACCGACCCGAGCATTCCGGTTGCCCAGAACCTGCCGCTCTATGACGAGCCCGCGCAGCGTTACTGCCCGGCTGGCGTGTACGAGATCGTGACCCAGGAAGACGGCGAGAAGCGCTTCCAGATCAACGCGCAGAACTGCGTCCACTGCAAGACCTGCGACATCAAGGACCCGGCCCAGAACATCACCTGGGTGGCGCCGGAAGGCACCGGTGGCCCGAACTACCCCAACATGTAAACGCGACAAACGAAAAAGGCCCCTCGGGGCCTTTTTTGTTGCCTGCGAAAAGACCCTGTCAGGGCTCCTCGCCAATGGGGAAG
Source organism: Pseudomonas sp. PDM13 (assembly GCF_025685765.1). NCBI lineage: Bacteria > Pseudomonadati > Pseudomonadota > Gammaproteobacteria > Pseudomonadales > Pseudomonadaceae > Pseudomonas > Pseudomonas sp. PDM13. Next base: position 106,204 of record NZ_JAOTQU010000023.1, read on the forward strand.
AACTGCCCGCCGGACCACACGCCCAGCCAGTTGCGGCCGTCGATCTCGCGTACCACGGCCAGCTCCACCATCTGGTAGAAGACATTGCGATGGATCAGCGCTTCCAGGTTGGTGCGCACATGCACATAGGGCGCCGGCTCCTGGGTCACCGGGTCGGTCTCGACGCGGATCGGGTGCTCGGCGCCCGCCTCCACCTCGTCCTCCACATTGGTGACGAAGCGCAGCAGTTGCTCCTCGCCCTCCCCGCTCACCTCGACGCTCACCGCCACGAAAGGCGCGTCATCGACCGTGATGCCGACCTTCTCCACCGGGGTGACCAGGAAATAGTCGTCACCATCGCGACGGATGATGGTGGAGAACAGCTTGACCATCGGCTTGCGCCCGATGGGCGTGCCCAGGTAGAACCAGGTGCCGTCGCGGGCGATGCGCATGTCGATGTCGCCACAGAAATCGGGGTTCCACAGGTGCACCGGTGGCAGCCCCTTCTCCTTGGGGATCTGCGCCAGCAGGTCGCCGGCCTTGCCCGGGTCGTTCATCACATCCTCCTCAGCGGCCCAGCCCCATGAGGCTGCGCGCGTATTGTCTCAACGGCGGCCCGATCAGGTCTTCGGGCTTCTGGTCATGAAAGGTAAACAGGCCACCCCGGTGGGTGATCCGTGCCGTGTCCACCAGATAGCGGTTACCGGTTTCGATCAGCATCAGCTGGATGACGCCGTTATCGACACCGAGCCGATCCACCGCCTCCTGATCCTCCCACTCCTCCACCGTACCGATACGGTCATCGGCATCGGCGAAACGGCTGTAGAGCAGGTAGTTGGCGCCCAGCGAACGGGCCTCGCTCATGGCCTGCTCGAGGCTCACCGGCTGATTTGCACGACGCACCAGCGGGAAGTATTCGACGAAGCCCTTGAAGGCCTCCTCGGCCACGACGTTGGGCTTGGTACGCGTCCCGCCCTGCGGGGCGAAACTGCTCTGGGCGATGTAGATGAACGAATCCGGCTGCAGCCGCCAGGACATGGAGCGATAGGTCTCGCTGTGGTCCAGCAGCCCGGCATCGCTCATCTGCTCGCGGGCGCCCAGGGTCATGTCGCTGACCTTCATGCAGCCCCCGAGGGCCATCAGCGCCAGCAACAGCATCAAACTACGCATTCTCGATCCTCCACGGCCGGCGACGAAAAACCGGCACTTGGCGCAACGATGCAGCTTCCGCGCCATCACAGGCCGCGTTGCCATTCCTGGCGCAGCCGCGCCTGCTCGGGGCGCTCGATGGCCTGGCGGACCTGGGCCAGCATGCGCGCCTTGTCGGCGCCCAGGTTGCCCTTGAGCACCAGGTAGTTGGAGGCGTGATCGCTGCGGAACACCGTGTCCTTCAGCTCCAGCCCCCGCAGCAGGCGCTCCACCTCAAGGAACAGCTCGGCCTGGCCGAGCGGCTCGTAACCGTCGAATCCCTGGCGGAAACGCGCTTCTCCCGTGGGAAAACTGACCACGAGGGTGGAGAGGAATTCAGGTTGTGCGGCGTTCATCAACCGCGCCGAGTTATCGGCGTGCTGGGCGCTGAGTACTCGCCCACCCAAGCCATTGAGGATCATCACCGAGCGGGTGATGCCGGCCTCGCCGAGCTTTTCCAGGGCGCTCAGGGTGGATTCGAAGGTCTCGCCCTTGTTCACCCGCGCCAGAACCTCGTCGTCACCCGACTCGGCGCCGACATAAGCCATGCGCAGCCCGGCGTCCGCCAGCTCCTTCAGCTCATCCACCGACTTCTTGCGCAGGTTGCGCGGCAGGCAATAGCTGGAGACCCGCTCCACTTCCGGCATGTGTTCGGCGATGGCGCGGAGGATGGTCAGCAGCCTGCGGGTCGGCAGCACCAGGGCATCGCCATCGGCGAGGAACACGCGCTGGGCGATCAGTTGCTCGCCGCAGCGGCGGATCTCCTCCAGCACCTGGGCCTCGTCGCGGGCGCGGAACTTCTTCTGCGGCTGCGTATACATCTCGCAGAAGGTGCAACTGTTCCAGGAACAGCCATTGGTCACCGGCAGGATCAGCGAATGGGCTTCGCTCGGCGGGCGGAACACCGGCTCGATGTAGTCGATGGGAAAGGACGCGGTCATTCGGGGAATCCGTTGGTGGCGGCATTCAGCCGCCGATGATCTTCATAACGGTGACACCGCCGGAGAAGGCAATGTCCTGCTTGTCCGCCAGGGCCTTCACCAGCAGCCGCTGCAACCCGGGCAGGGCCTGGTGGCGCGGCTTCTCCAGCAGGTCGCCGACGTAATGGCGGTTGCTTGACGACAGGCAGCCATGCAGCCAGCCGGTGGAGGACAGGCGCAGGCGCGAACAGGTGCGGCAGAACGGCACGCTTTCGTTGGCGATGATGCCGAAGTGGCCGAGGCCGGGGATCTGGTAGCGCAGCGCCGTGGCATCCACCGGCGCCTCGGCCTGGACGAATTCGTGGCGTTCGCCGATCAGGGCGAGCAGTTCGTCGAGCCCGATGAACTGTTGCTGGAAGCCGACGCCATCGCGGGCCAGGTGCCCCATGCGCATCAGCTCGATGAAACGCAGCTCGAAACCGTTTTCCAGGCAGTACTCCAGCAGCGGCAGGACCTGATCGAGGTTCTGCCCGCGCAGGGGCACCATGTTGAGCTTGATCTTCAGCCCCGCCGCCTTCGCATCGGCCAGCCCCTGCAGCACGGTCTTCAGGTCGCCGCCACGGGCGATGCCACGGAAGGCGTCCGCGTCGAGGGTGTCCAGGGAAACGTTGATACGGCGGATGCCGCAATCCACCAGCAACGGCAGCTTGCGCGAGAGCAGCTGGCCATTGGTGGTGAGGCTGATGTCGTCGAGACCGAGGCAGCTGACGCCCCGAAGGAAGTGGTCGAGCTTGGGGCTCACCAGCGGCTCGCCACCGGTGATGCGCAAACGCTCGATGCCGGCGGCTTCCATCAGGTAGGAGACACCGCGCACCATGGCCTCGGCGGAGAGTTCGTCCTGCGCCGCGACCAGGCGCTTGCCATCCGGCACACAGTAGGTGCAGGCGTAGTTGCAGGCGGCGGTAAGGCTGATGCGCAGGTTGCGGAAGCGCCTGCCTTGGCGGTCGACGATCATGGGGCGCTCCGACGGGGGACAGGGCGCAGTATATCGCTGCGCCCCATCCTGTCCCATGGCTTAGCAGCCGGGACCAGAAGGATCACTCAGCCCGATGGCGCGTCATTCTCGCGCTTGCGCTTGTTGCCCATGCGCACGCCGATGTCCATGAGGAACTGGAAGAAGCCTTCCTGATCTTCCAGGACGTTGCTCCAGAAGGGCGAGTGGTAGAGCGCGACAGCGCCATGCACCAGGGCCCAGGCCGCGCAGTAGTGGAAATAGGGCGGCACGTCTTCCAGCTTGCCTTCGGCGATGCGGCCCTTGATCAGCTGGGTCAGGCGCTCGAAGTTGGAAGCACGGATCTTGTGCAGCTGCTCGACCATCTCGGGCACCTGGCTGTTCTTCACCACCTTCTCTTCCAGGCGGTCGAACAGGCGGTAGCGCTGCGGGTCGCGCATGCGGAACTCGAAGTAGGCGCGCGACAGCGCTTCCTTGTCACGGTCCACGTCCGCGGAATGCAGCAGCTCGTTCAGGTCGCGCTCGTAGTCGAGCATCAGGCGCAGGTAGATCTCCGCCTTGGACTTGAAGTGCTTGTAGATGGTGCCTTTGCCGATACCCACCGCGTCGGCGATCATCTCGACGGTGACGCTGTCTTCACCCTGCTCGAGGAACAGTTTCAGAGCGGTGTCGAGGATTTCCTGCTCGCGGCGGCGAAACTCACGGACTTTACGGGGTTCTTTCTGCATAAAGGGACTGTAGGGTCAAAAATCAAGCCGGGTATTATGCCTAACTAGCGCCAAAATGCACGGATCATCCGACTATGAGCCTATTGCCAGATGGGTTCTGCATGTTTCAGCACCCCACCTGAACGGCCGTAAACCGCGAACCAGAAGGGTTTCAGCGGTTACGCCGATGAACGCCGAGCCATCAGGCAGTGGGCTTTCAGGCCTCTCCTCCTCCCCGCTTACGCAAAGAGAACGAAGGCCTCCCCGGCAATCCGGGGTGCGACCATTGAGCGCAGCCCGGTCAGGAACAGGAGGAGCCGTCACACCCAGGTGCCAACCCTGCAAGCAGACGCTTGAGGACTCAGCCGCCTTCCGCGTATTCCAAATCTGTTTAAAAAACGAGCAGCGGCATCTGGACGCAGGGGGATATTGGCCAATACTCAAATGACTGGCGTGCGGCATCTCCCCCCAAGTGCCCCGTCAGTCGAGGTACCGAGGATCGCGTACCTTTGTTTTACTCCTAATGGTCTTGACCCGGATTCATCCCCCAGAACCCGGGTTTTTTTTGCCCGCGAGTTTTAGCCCGCCAGGCGCGCCAGGGGGAACAGGCGCTGGAAGTTCTCGGTGGTCTGCTCGGCGAAGCGCTCGAACTCCACACCCCTCAGTTGCGCCAGGAACTCGGCGACCTCACGCACGTACTGCGGCAGGTTGGGCTTGCCGCGATGGGGGATGGGCGCGAGGTAGGGCGAATCGGTTTCCACCAGCAGACGGTCGGCAGGCACCTGCCGCGCCACGTCGCGCAGCGCCTCGGCATTGCGGAAGGTGACGATGCCGGAAAGCGAGATGTAGAAGCCGATATCCAGCGCCGCCTTGGCCATATCCCAATCCTCGGTGAAGCAATGCAGCACGCCCGCCTGGGGCAGCGCCGCCTCGCGCAGCAGCGCCAGGGTATCGGCGCGGGCCTCGCGGGTGTGCACGATCACGGGCTTGCCGGTGATGTGTGCAGCTTCCAGATGAAGGCGGAAGGCCTGCTGCTGCAGTTCGGCGGATTCGGGCTCGTAGTGGTAATCGAGGCCGGTTTCACCGATGGCGGCGACGCGGGGGTGGTCCAGCTCGCCCAGCAGCCAATCCAGTGCAGGCGCTTCACCGGGAGCGAGGTCGAGCGGGTGGACGCCGACCGAGCAGTGCACATCGGCGTAGCGACTGGCCAGGTCCTTGACCGCAGCGGCGTTGTCGGCGCTCACGCCGATGCAGAGGAAATGCCCGACGCCACGGGCGCGTGCAGCATCCAGCGCCGCATCGAGGGAACCGCCATGGGCGGCAAGATCGAGGCGATCGAGGTGACAGTGGGAATCGACCAGCATGTTTCGGATCACTTGAACGTCAGGGGAGGCGCCGACCGGAGTCGACGCGGCGGGCGGGAGCCCTTTTACATGGTGTGGGTCGGGCGGTCCGACTTGAGGGCGCCGGCGAGGTAGGTCTCGATCTTGTTGCGAGCTCCGGTGTCGCCATCGTTGAACTGTACGCCGATACCGGCGGCACGGTTGCCTTGTGCCCCCTTGGGGGTAATCCAGACGACCTTGCCGGCCACCGGGATTTTTTCCTGCTCGTCCATGAGGTTGAGGAGCATGAACACTTCGTCGCCGAGCTTGTAGCTCTTGTTCGTCGGGATGAACAGGCCGCCGTTCTTGATGAAGGGCATATAGGCGGCATACAGCACGGACTTGTCCTTGATGGTCAAGGACAGAATCCCGTTACGCGGGCCCAGATTGGGTGGCAGGCTCATGCGGCTTTCCTGGCTAGCTGGCTCAGCGGTGGATTCTAGCCCGGTCCGGGCAGGCTTGCCCACTGCACCAGCAAGGCTTCGAGAAGCAAGACACGGTTGAGGTTGGCCTTGCCGAGCACCTTCTGCCGCTGTTGCAGCAACCAGTCCTGGAACGCCAGCACCTTGTGCTGGGGCGCCTTGTCGGCGAGGTACTGGACCACCTTGCGCATATCGGCCAGGCCCAGGCCTTGCTCGTCATGGGTCAGCTGGTAGCGCAGCATCAGTTGCGCCCAGTCGCAGAACCAGTCGAACAGCAGGATGAGCGGCACTGCGTTCCAGCCTTCGGCCAGTGCGCTCGCCCCCACCTGCTGCTTGATCAGTTTCTTCACCCCATCCACCACCTGGGCGCGCTGCTCGAGCACGGCCTGCCCATGCAGACGCTGGGCGGTGAGCGGCGAACCGCCCGCCAGCACCAGCAGGTCACGGCGGGTCTGTTCGTCGGTATCCGGCAGTGCGCGCGCGAGCCAGGCCAGGCTGTCGGCCTCACCGGGCAACGGGCAGGCCTGCTGGACGCAACGGCTCTTGATGGTGGGCAGGAGGCGGCTGGGCTGGTGGCTGATGAGCAACAGCACGGTGTCGCCCGACGGCTCCTCCAGGCTCTTCAGCAAGGCGTTGGCGGAGTTCAGGTTCATGGCCTCGGCCGGCTCGAGAAGCACCACCTTGCGCCCGCCGAGCTGAGCCGTTTGCACGACGAAGCCGACCAGCTCACGAACCTGATCGACCTTGATCGCCTTGTCGGCTTCTTCCGGCTCCAGCACGAAGTTATCCGGGTGGGTGCCGGCGGCCAGCAGGTAGCAGGACTTGCACTGCCCGCAGGCATCGAGGCCCTGGGGCTTCTGGCACAGCAGGCGCGCCATCAGGCGCTCGGCCAGGGCGCGCTTGCCGATACCGGCGGGCCCGTGCAGCAGATAGGCATGGGCGTGACGCGGCCGACCGGCCAGGTGCTGCCAGAGGGATTCCTGCCAGGGATAGGCTTCAGCCACGGCAACGCTCCAGCAGTTCGGGCAGCAAGGCCTCCAGGGCCTCCTGCACGCTCACCAAGGAGGCAGCGGCGTCGAGTACGTGGTAACGCTGCGGGGCAGCAGCGGCACGCTGCAGGTAGGTCTGGCGCACCGCCTCGAAGAACCCACGGTCTTCCTGCTCGAAGCGATCCAGGCGGCCACGGGCAGCGGCGCGACTGAGGCCGACGTCCACCGGCAGGTCGAAGACCAGGGTCAGGTCCGGACGCAGCTCACCCTGGACGAAGGCTTCCAGTTGCGCGATGCGCTCCACCGGGAGCCCGCGACCACCGCCCTGGTAGGCGTAGGTGGCATCGGTGAAGCGATCACAGAGCACCACCTGGCCACGGGCCAGGGCCGGGCGGATGACGCCGGCGATGTGCTGGGCACGGGCGGCGAACATCAGCAGCAGCTCGGTATCGGCGGCCATGGTCTCGTCACTGGGTGCCAGCAGCAGCTCGCGGATGCGCTCGGCGAGGGGCGTACCGCCCGGCTCACGGGTCAGCACTACATCGATGCCATGGCTGCGCAGGCGTTCGGCGAGGAAGTCGCGGTTGGTGCTCTTGCCGGCCCCTTCGGGGCCTTCGAGCGTAATGAACAGACCGCTCACTGGGTGTCCTTGTTGGTAGTGGGCGCGGGGCTGGACCGGTAGTCCGCCCGTCGCTTCAACTGATATTCGCGCACCGCCTGATTGTGGGCGGCGAGCGACTCGGAAAATACATGGCTGCCGTCGCCACGGGCGACGAAGTAGAGGCTCTTGCCTTCCACCGGGTGCATGGCGGCATGGATGGCCTCGCGCCCGACCATGGCGATGGGCGTCGGCGGCATGCCGGCGATCACGTAGGTGTTGTAAGGCGTGGCCTCGCGCAGGTGGGCACGGGTGATCTTGCCGGCATAGCGCTCGCCCAGGCCGTAGATGACGGTGGGGTCGGTCTGCAGCAGCATGCCCATCTGCAGGCGCCGCACGAAGACGCCGGCGATCTGCCCGCGCTCGCTGGGTACGCCGGTTTCCTTCTCCACCATCGAGGCCATGATCAGGGCCTGATAGGGATCGGCATAGGGAAGCTTGTCCGCGCGCTTTTCCCATTCGTCCTGCAGCACCTGCTCGAGGCGTTGATGCGCCTGCTTGAGCAGGTCGATGTCACGCATGCCGCGCACATAGCGGTAGGTGTCGGGGAAGAAACGCCCCTCGGGATGCTGGCCCTCCAGGCCAAGGCGCTTCATCAGCTCGTCGTCGCTGGCATCGGCCAGGGTCTGCTCCAGCTTCACCTGCTTGGCCAGGGCCGTGCGCAGTTGGCGGAAGTTCCAGCCCTCCACCAGGGTCAGGCTGTACTGCACCACCTCGGCACGCTGCCAGAGGCCAAGCAGCTGTGCAGCGTTCATCCCCGGCGCCATGCGGTATTCGCCGCTGTGCAAGGATTGGCCCGCGAGGTTGAAGCGCCAGTACTGGCGCAGCCAGAAGGCCCCTTGAATGACGCCCTCCTCTTCCAGCCGATTGAGCAGGCCACCAGGGGTCGAGCCGGCCGGCACGTCGAGCAACTGCTCTTCGGTCAGCACGAGTGGCTGCTCCAGGGCCTCACGCTGCTGCCAACCGGCAAACGCGAACACGAGGCCGCCGAGGATCAGGCCACTCTGCAGCAGCACGAGCAATTTGCGTATCACGAATCAGCTATCCAGTAGGTCGCGGGCAAGGGCCTGCAGTTTACGGGTGAGCGGCCCGACCGACCAGTCGTGACCCGCGAAGCGGCGCACGGGCCAGACGCCGTAGAGGCTGTTGCAGAGGAAGACTTCATCGGCCACGAGCAGTTCCTCGTAACCGATATCGCGCACCTGGGTGGTGATGCCCTGGCCAGCGGCCTGGTCCAGCAACTCCGCGCGCATCACCCCGGCGACTCCGCTGCGCCCGAGATCAGCGGTCAGGAGTACACCCGCGTGGGCCATGAAGAGGTTGCTGAAAACCCCTTCGATGACCCGCCCGGAAACGTCGCGCATCAGGCCTTCGGCGAAGCGCGCATCCTGCCACTCGGCACGGGCCAGAACCTGCTCCAGGCGGTTGAGGTGCTTGAGCCCGGCGAGCAACGGCTGCTCGGCTAGACGGGTGACGCAGGGGAACAATTCGATGCCCTGCTCGGCGTGGCCTTCGGGATAGGCGGGATAGGAGCTGCCCATGAGGATGCGCCGCGGCGGCGTACCTGGCAGTGCATAGCCGCGCAGGCCATCACCGCGGGTCACCATCAGCTTGGCGACGCCCTCGTCGAGCTGGGCAGAGAACGCCAGCAGCTCCTCACGCACGAGGTTGAGATCAAGATCGAAGGACAAACGCCGCGCGCCTTCGGCAAGGCGCGCGAGATGACGCTCCAACAGGCCGGGCCGACCGCCGCGTACGGCAATGGTCTCGAACAGACCATCGCCGTAGGCCAGGCCACGATCCTTGAGGGACAGTGACCCGGCCGGGCGGCCGTCGACCCAGGTCTGCATCAGTCGGCGAACCGACGGAATACCAGGGAGCCGTTGGTGCCGCCAAAGCCGAAGGAGTTGGACAGCACCACGTCGATCGGCATGGAGCGGGCTTCGTGGGGTACGAAGTCGAGGTCGCAGCCCTCGTCCGGGTCGTCCAGGTTGATGGTCGGCGGCGCCACCTGATCACGGATCGCCAGCACGCTGAAGATCGCCTCGACGGCACCGGCGGCACCCAGCAGGTGGCCGGTCATGGATTTGGTAGAGCTCACCGCAACCTTGTAGGCGTGGTCGCCGAACACGCTCTTCACCGCTGCGGCTTCGGCCTTGTCGCCAGCCGGAGTGGAGGTGCCGTGGGCGTTGATGTACTGCACCTGGTCGCCGTTCAGGCCGGCATCACGCAGGGCATTGTGCATGCAGCGGGCGGCACCGGCGCCGTCTTCCGGCGGCGAGGTCATGTGGTAGGCGTCGCCGCTCATGCCGAAGCCGACCAGCTCGGCATAGATGGTGGCGCCACGGGCCTTGGCGTGCTCCAGCTCTTCGAGGACCAGCGCACCGGCGCCGTCGGACAGCACGAAGCCATCACGGCCACGGTCCCAGGGGCGGCTGGCTGCAGCCGGGTCATCGTTGCGGGTGGACAGTGCACGGGCAGCACCGAAGCCACCCAGCCCCAGGCCACAGGCCGCCATCTCGGCGCCACCGGCGACCATCACGTCAGCTTCGCCATAGGCGATGTTGCGCGCGGCCATGCCGATGCAGTGGGTGCCGGTGGTGCAGGCGGTGGCGATGGCGTAGTTCGGTCCCTGGATACCGAGGTGGATCGACAGGAAGCCGGACACCATGTTGATGATCGAGCCCGGCACGAAGAACGGCGAGATACGCCGCGGCCCCTGCTCGATCAGCGATTTGCAGTTGTTCTCGATGTTGGTCAGGCCGCCGATCCCGGAGCCCATGGCAACACCAATGCGCTCACGGTTGGCATCGGTTACTTCCAGCCCGGAATCGCGCATAGCCTGGAAGCTGGCAGCGAGGCCGTACTGGATGAACAGGTCGAGCTTGCGAGCTTCCTTGGCGGACAGGTACTGCTCGACATCGAAGCCCTTCACCGAACCACCGAAACGGGTGGTGTACGCGGAAAGGTCCATATGCTCGATCAGGCCGATGCCACTGCGGCCAGCCAGAATTCCTTGCCAGCTGTCCGGGACGTTGTTGCCCAGCGGCGACAGCATGCCCAGGCCAGTGATCACGACGCGTCTACGCGACACAGCGCTCTCCTCTATCTTTTCTACACGGCGGTTGGATGACGCTTAAAGAAAAGCCGCACGACCTTGGAGGTCGTGCGGCTTTTCCGAGTCGGGAATCGACGATTACTTATTGCGCGTGCGCGTTGATGTAATCGATAGCTTCCTGAACGGTGGTGATCTTCTCAGCTTGCTCGTCCGGGATCTCGGTCTCGAATTCCTCTTCCAGAGCCATCACCAGCTCAACGGTGTCAAGGGAGTCGGCGCCCAGGTCTTCGACGAAGGAAGCGCTGTTGGTTACTTCGTCTTCTTTAACGCCCAGTTGCTCGGCGACGATTTTCTTGACGCGTTCTTCGATGGTGCTCATACCTTGTTTTCACTCCTATGGAAAAATCCGTGCAGCTTGGGCTGCAGTGTATAGAAAGGGTTTTCCGCATTTCAAGCGGGATGCCAACCCCTCCAGGCCCTGTCTGGACCCGTCCATAACCCAATTGCACTTATGTACCGGATTTTAGACAGCTCCTATGACAGTTTCCTGAAGGGAATCGTCACATTCAGCTCATGTACATGCCGCCGTTCACAGGGATAGTAGCTCCGGTGACGTAGGATGCGCTATCGGATGCGAGGAATGCGACCACCTTGGCGATCTCCTCGGCCTGCCCCAGACGCCCCAGCGGAATCTGCCCCAGCAGTGCATCGCGCTGGGCTTCCGGCAGTTCACGGGTCATGTCGGTATCGATGAAACCGGGCGCCACCGAGTTCACGGTGATGGCGCGGGAGCCGACTTCACGGGCCAGGGCCCGACCGAAGCCTTCCAGGCCGGCCTTGGCGGCGGCGTAGTTCACCTGCCCGGCGTTGCCCATGGCACCCACCACCGAACCGATGTTGATGATGCGACCCCAGCGAGCCTTGGTCATGCCACGCAGCACGGCCTTGGACAGGCGATAGAGGCTGTTGAGGTTGGTGTTGATGACGTCGAACCACTCGTCATCCTTCATGCGCAGCATCAGGTTGTCGCGGGTGATACCGGCGTTGTTCACCAGGATCAGCGGCTGACCAAGGTGCTGCTGGATGTGTTCGAGGGTGCTGGCGACGGATTCGTCATTGCTCACATCGAGCACCAGGCCGGCGCCTTCGACGCCGTTTTCCTTGAGGTATTCGGCGATGCGCTCGGCACCGCTCGGGGTGGTGGCGGTGCCGATGACGACAGCCCCCATGCGACCCAGCTCCAGCGCGATGGCCTGGCCGATACCACGGCTCGCACCAGTGACCAGGGCGACCTTACCTTGCAGACTCATAGTCTTCTCCTTGCTCAGGCCAGCGCAGCGCGAGCGGCTGCGAAGGCGTCGGGGGTATCCAGATTGTGCGTGCCAATGCCTTTCACGCAGCGCTTGTTCAGGCCAGAGAGAACCTTGCCGGGACCACACTCGACCAGCTCGGTCACACCCTGCTCCGACAGGCGAACGATGGACTCCACCCAGCGAACCGGGCTGTACAGCTGGGCCAGCAGGTCACCCTTCAGAGAACCGAGATCAGCCACGACGGCGGCACTGACGTTCTGCACCAGCGGAATCTGCGGCGCCTGCCAGGCAATGGCTTCGATCGACTCGGCGAAGCGTTCGGCCGCCGGGCGCATCAGCGCACAGTGGGACGGCACGCTGACCGGCAGCGCCATGGCGCGCTTGGCACCACGGGCCTTGCAGGCCTCGATGGCACGCTCGACGGCAACGGCACTGCCGGCGATCACTACCTGGCCCGGGGCGTTGAAATTGACCGCGCTGACCACATCACCTTGCGCAGCTTCGGCGCAGGCGGCCAGCACGTCGGCATCTTCCAGGCCGAGGATCGCAGCCATGCCGCCCTGCCCCGCCGGAACGGCCTGCTGCATGAGCTGGCCACGACGCTCCACCAGCTTCACCGCATCGGCGAAACCCAGGCTGCCGGCAGCGACCAGCGCCGAGTATTCACCCAGACTGTGACCGGCGACATAAGCCGGGCGGGCACCGCCCTCGGCCAGCCACAGACGCCAGAGTGCGATGGACGCAGTGAGGATGGCCGGCTGGGTTTTGTCGGTCTGGTTCAGCTGCTCTTCCGGGCCCTGCTGGGTCAGTGTCCAGAGGTCATAACCCAGGGCCTCGGAGGCCTCGGCGAAGGTATCCAGGACCAGCTTCTGCGAAGCGCCGTGCTCGGCCAGCATGCCCAGGGACTGGGAGCCTTGACCGGGGAAAACGAATGCGAGGGATGCGGACATCGGAACTATTCCCTTGTTTGCCTTGATCGATGTACAGGAACGCCGGGCATAGCCAAGCGCAACGAACTGACAGTTGGATGACAGGCCGCAGACAGCGGTCACATCCTAGAGCAACAGATCCTCGAGACGCCCATGCAGGCGCTGGGGAAGGTTCTCGCGAATCTCGATGAGGGCGCGCCGTATGGCGCTCTGGAAGCCATCGGAACCGGCGGCCCCATGGCTTTTGACGACGATGCCCTGAAGGCCCAGGAAGCTCGCGCCATTGTGCCGGGCGGGCGTCAGATCCCCCTGCAGGCGGCGCAGAAGCGGCAGCGCCAGGGCACCGACCATGCGCGAGCCGAAGCTGTCGGTGAACAACGCTTCGATGCGCGCGGAGATCATCGAGGCCAGGCCTTCGCTGGACTTGAGCAGGATATTGCCGACGAAGCCGTCGCACACCACCACATCGGCTTCGCCCCGATACAGGCCATCGCCTTCTATATAGCCGATGTAGTTCAGCCCCTCGGCCTGCTGCAGAAGGCTGGACGCCAGCTTGACCTGCTGGTTGCCCTTGATGTCCTCAGTGCCGACGTTGAGCAAGGCGATACGCGGGCGCGCCTGCCCGAGCGCCTCGGCAGCGACGGACCCCATGACAGCGAATTGATAGAGGTGCTCGGCACTGCAATCGACGTTGGCGCCAAGATCCAGCAGATGACAATGCCCCTTGGCCGTGGGCACGGCGCTGACCATCGCAGGGCGATCGATGCCCGGCAGGGTCTTGAGCATATAGCGGGAAAGCGCCATCAGCGCACCGGTATTGCCGGCGCTCACGCAGGCCTGGGCACGACCGGCACGGACCAGGTCGAGGGCGATGCGCATGGAGGAGTCGGGTTTGCCACGCAAGGCCTGGGATGGACGCTCGTCCATGCCGATGACTTCGGAGGCATGCTCGATGGACAGCCGCTGGCGATCGACGCCGCTTTCACGGGCGATCAACTCTTCGAGGAGCTGGGCTTGACCGACAAGAATGAGGTGGAGCGAGGGGAACTCAGCCAGGCAGGCGATGCTGGCCGGGACAATGCAACGGGGACCGAAGTCCCCGCCCATTGCGTCAATCGCGATGATCGGAGCGGACAAGGATTACTCGTCAGCGCCCTTGTCGATCACTTTGCGACCACGGTATACGCCTTCCGGGGATACGTGGTGACGCAGGTGTACTTCACCGGTGCTCTTCTCGACGGACAGGGCATTGGCCTCGAGGGCATCGTGGGAACGACGCATGTCGCGGGCAGAGCGGGATTTTTTGTTCTGCTGAACAGCCATAATTAATTAACTCCTAAACGTTTGGGTCACGCTTTAACTGCGCCAATACACTGAACGGGTTGGACCGCGTCACCTCGTTCTCACTCGGCTCGGGCTCATCAAGCCCTTCCGGCTGCTGGCAATCTTCAGGGTCATGGGCCGGAACAATGGGCAAGGCGAGCAACAGCTCATCCTCGACCAGAGTCAGAAGATCCAGAGGATCCTCACCCACTTCCAGCACGTCATAGCCCTTGGGCAGTGACTCGCTGTCCGCACCTTCTTTCACCACAGCGTACGTACACTCGCTGTGGATCGGCAGTACGACCAGCTCCAGACAACGCTGGCATACCATCTTGACCTCTACATCGATTTCACTGCGAATAATCGCTGCCCTGCGCTCATCGCGCCCGAAAACGAGTTTCGTGCGTACGATGCCTGCAGTATCGGCAAGCGGGTCGCAGAGTCGCTCAAGACTGGAGAGCTGCAGCTCACCCTGGAGGGTTACGCCGCGATCTGCCATCTTGCGCGGATCGACGTGAGGTGGAATCGGCCCATTCAACATAGGCGCGATATTCTAGGGATGCACCCGGCACCTGTCAAAACAAATTCCGCCCTGTCCGCCACGTGGCAAGGCCTATAGAATTTCCGCTTCCTGACTGGGAGATCAGCATGTCACCACTGGTGCTTGCATCCAGCTCGCCCTACCGCCGCGAGCTTCTTGAACGCCTTCGCCTGCCCTTCACCTGGAGTGCGCCCGCGATAGACGAAACCCGACATCCACACGAGTCGGCCGAGCAACTGGTACGCCGCCTGGCCGAAGAAAAGGCCCGCGCGCTCGCGGACCTGCACCCCGGCCACCTTATCATCGGCTCGGACCAGGCCGCCGTGCTGGGCGAACAGATACTCGGCAAGCCCCTGGAGTTCGAACGCGCCCGCAGCCAGCTACTGGCGGCCAGCGGCACCAGTGTCACCTTCCTCACCGGCCTTGCACTGCTGAACACACGCAGCGGCCGCTGCCAGGTGGACTGCATCCCCTTCACGGTGAACTTCCGCCCCTTGAGTGAAGCGACCATCGAGCGCTACCTGAACATCGAGCAGCCCTACGACTGCGCCGGCAGCTTCAAGGCCGAAGGGCTGGGCGTGAGCCTGTTCCGCTCCACCCAGGGCGAAGACGCCACCAGCCTGGTGGGCCTCCCCCTGATCCGCCTGGTCGACATGCTCCTCGACGAAGGCCTGGAACTGCCATAACGAAAAAGCCCGGCATCAGCCGGGCTCTTCCTTATATATAGGCAGCGACGGGATCAGCGCAGAGCCGGCCCCTGGAACCCCATCCACAGCGCCAGTTGCTCGGCGACACTGGCCCCCAGCTTCTTGGCGAAACGGTCGAAAGGCGTCTCCTGCTTGGTGTAGTCGACGATCTCCTTCTCGCCAATGACCTCGCGCGCCACGTAGCTGGTGCTGCCGAGCTTATCCACCAGCCCCAGCTCCAGGGCCTGCTCGCCCGACCACACCAGGCCACTGAACAGCTCGGGATGCCCCTCGACCTTCAAACGGTCGCCACGCCCCTTCTTCACGCTGTCGATGAACTGCTTGTGAGTGGTATCCAGCACGCCCTGCCAGAACGCAGTCTCATCAGGCTTCTGCGCCTGGAAGGGATCGAGGAAGGCTTTGTGCTCGCCCGAGGTGTAGACGCGACGCTCCACACCAAGCTTGCCCATCAGGTCGACGAAACCGAAGCTCGCCGCCGTGACACCGATGGAACCCACCAGGCTGGCCTTGTCGGCATAGATCTCATCGGCCGCACTGGCGATGTAGTAGGCACCCGAAGCACCGAGATCAGTGATCACCGCATAGACCTTGATGTCCGCATGCTCGCCACGCAGACGACGGATCTCGTCATAGATGTAGCCGGACTGGACCGGGCTGCCGCCCGGGCTGTTGATGCGCAGAACGATGCCCTTGGTCTTCGTATCCTCGAAGGCCGCACGCAGACTGCCGACGATATTGTCGGCACTGGCAGCCTCACCGTCGGCGATCATGCCTTTCACCTCGACCAGCGCAGTGTGGCTTTCGCCGCGAGCCGCGGTTTTCTGCAAGTCGAAGAGCGGAGAGAAAAGCGCCAGGGCCACGAACAGATAAAGGAACGTCAGCACCTTGAAGAAAATGCCCCAGCGACGGGACCGACGCTGCTCCTGAACCCCAGCCAGCACCGCTTTCTCGAGCAACTTCCAGCTCTTGTCATCGCCACTGCCCGCAGGCGTCGATGCCTTCCATTCATCCGACATGCAGATCCACCTTCATAGAGTGTGTATTCGCACCACCGGCGAGCCAGTGGCGCAATTCATCGAAACATTCGATCGCCAACCTCGGCGATTCGCGACGCAGGACATCGAGAGACTGGGCACCGTAGCCCACCGCCACCGAATCCATACCGGCGCGATGAGCCATCTGCAGATCGAAGGGCGAATCCCCCACCATCAATGCCCGCCCAGCTTCCACACCGCAATGCGCGAGTATCTCGTGCAGCATCCGCGGATCGGGTTTGCTGGCCGTCTCGTCGGCGCAACGGGTGATATCGAAGTAATCCAGCCAACCACGCCCAGAGAGGACGTGATCGAGCCCTCGCCGACTCTTGCCGGTAGCGACCGCCAGCAGGTAACCCTCATTGCGGAAACCCTCCAGGGCCTCCAGCACACCAGGGAACAGCGCCGACGGCTGCACCTCCAGCCGGTTGTAATGAGCCCCGTAAGCCGCGCGGTAGCGTTCGACCGAAGACGGATCGACGAGTTCTGGATAGAGGACACGGATCGCCTCGGGTAGACCGAGGCCGATGATGCCCTTCAGCGCCGACTCATCCAGCTGCGGCAGCCCGCAGGTTTCGGCAGCCACCCGCAGGGATTCGACTATGCGCGAAATGGAATCCACCAGGGTGCCATCCCAGTCGAACACCAATAGACGGTAGTCAGGCACCGAGGCGCTCCAGGGTCTTTTCCCACATGTCGTCCACCGGCGCTTCGACCCGCAGCGGCGTGCCATCAGGCAACACCAGGGACAGCGCATAGGCATGCAGGAACAGGCGCTTGCCGCCCAGTTCCCGGATTTCGCGGGAGAACTCTTCGTCACCGTACTTGGGATCGCCCGCGATAGCGTGCCCGGCATGGCGGGTATGCACGCGAATCTGGTGGGTGCGCCCGGTAATGGGGCTGGCCTCGACCAGGGTGGCGAACTCGCCGAAACGACGCAGGACGCGGAACTCGGTCAGCGCCTCCTTGCCCTCTTCATTGACCTCGACCATGCGCTCACCGGAACGCAGATTGTTCTTCAGCAGCGGCGCACTGACCTTCTTCTTCGAGGTCGGCCAATTCCCACGCACCAGCGCCATGTAGCGCTTGTCCACGCCATCGCCGCGCAGGGCTTCGTGGAGGTGGCGCAGCATGCTGCGCTTCTTCGCGATCATCAGCAGGCCCGAGGTGTCGCGATCCAGCCGGTGCACCAGCTCCAGCTCCTTGGCGTCCGGCCGCAGCTGACGGAACGCCTCGATCACACCGAAGCTGAGCCCGCTACCGCCGTGCACGGCAATGCCGGCCGGCTTATTGAGGACGATCAGCCCCTTGTCTTCGTAGACGATGGCGGCCTCGAGCCGCTCCAGCAGCCCCTGAGCGACAGGCGCAGCCTCGTCACGCTCGGCAAGGCGCAGCGGCGGAACGCGCACCACATCCCCGGCCTGGAGCTTGTACTCAGGCTTGATCCGCCCCTTGTTCACCCGCACCTCGCCCTTGCGCAAAATGCGATAGATCAGGGTCTTGGGCACGCCTTTGAGCTGGGTACGGAGGAAGTTGTCGATGCGCTGGCCGGCATATTCCGGCGCAACCTCAAGCAGCTGGACGCCGGAGGTTGGAGAAGAGGGAGTAGTCATGGCGGGCATCATAGCAATTTTTGATGAATTTGAAGCACTTAATAATTGCTGCTATAGTCGCGAACGCCGCCAAAAGCGGCCGTGCTCCGGATGATCGCCAAAACTGCCATCCCAGACACGTGCAACCCATTCAGGACGTCAGGCCGTCCGTCAGGATATTTCGCCGCACAGTGCGCGGATATTCCGAGAAAAACGCCTTGAGCCATGACGCGCGACCAACCCCTGAGGGGCGGTCACGTAAAATGCAACCCGCTACGGATTCTGCGAGCGGCACCCGATTTTCAAGGGACAAGTGTAGGGTGGAGATGCACAACCGTCGGACTGCGTAGCAAACGCTTCAATCAAGACGCTTTATCTCGTCCGCTACCGATGGCTGATTCCTCCTCCTGACAACGTGCTTCTGTTACGACAACAGCAAGCAGGAGACGTCGTCGCGACCCCGGCCCTACTGGCCTGATGTCGCTGGACACGGGGGTGGCATGCCACCCCTGACGCGCACCTGACACCGACCGCGAGAGTCGTGTGTGCCGATCGCCGTTTCCGGCAGCCCCGGAAACCGACGGTACTACATGAAAAGAATGCTGATTAACGCAACTCAGCCCGAAGAGTTGCGTGTTGCCCTGGTCGACGGCCAACGCCTGTACGACCTGGATATCGAGTCGGGCGCCCGTGAACAGAAAAAGGCCAACATCTACAAAGGCCGCATCACGCGCATCGAGCCCAGCCTCGAAGCCGCATTCGTCGACTTCGGTGCAGATCGCCACGGCTTCCTGCCGCTGAAAGAAATCTCCCGCGAATACTTCAAGAAGTCCCCCGAGGGGCGCGTCAACATCAAGGACGTGCTCAACGAAGGCCAGGAAGTCATCGTCCAGGTCGAGAAAGAAGAGCGTGGCAACAAGGGCGCAGCCCTGACCACCTTCATCAGCCTCGCCGGCCGTTACCTGGTACTGATGCCGAACAACCCGCGCGCGGGCGGCATCTCCCGTCGCATCGAAGGCGAAGAGCGCAACGAGCTGCGTGAGGCCCTGAACGGCCTGAACGCACCAGCCGACATGGGCCTGATCGTTCGCACCGCCGGCCTGGGCCGCTCCAGCGAAGAGCTGCAGTGGGACCTCGACTACCTGCTGCAACTCTGGAGCGCCATCAAGGAAGCTTCCGGTGAGCGCGGCGCCCCCTTCCTGATCTATCAGGAAAGCAACGTCATCATTCGCGCCATCCGCGACTACCTGCGCCAGGACATCGGCGAAGTACTGGTCGACAGCGTCGAAGCCCAGGAAGAAGCCCTGAGCTTCATCCGCCAGGTGATGCCGCAGTACCAGAACAAGATCAAGCTCTACCAGGACAGCGTTCCGCTGTTCAATCGCTTCCAGATCGAGAGCCAGATCGAAACCGCCTTCCAGCGCGAAGTGAAACTGCCTTCCGGCGGCTCCATCGTCATCGACCCGACCGAAGCCCTGGTGTCCATCGACATCAACTCGGCGCGTGCGACCAAAGGCGGCGACATCGAAGAAACCGCCCTGCAGACCAACCTGGAAGCGGCCGAAGAGATCGCTCGCCAGCTGCGCCTGCGTGATATCGGCGGCCTGATCGTCATCGACTTCATCGACATGACCCCGGCCAAGAACCAGCGCGCCGTGGAAGAAAAAGTCCGCGAAGCCCTGGAGGCCGACCGCGCCCGCGTACAGGTCGGCCGCATCTCCCGCTTCGGCCTGCTGGAAATGTCCCGTCAGCGCCTGCGTCCGTCCCTGGGCGAGAGCAGTGGCATCGTCTGCCCGCGCTGCAACGGCCAAGGCATCATCCGCGACGTCGAGTCCCTGTCGCTGGCGATCCTGCGCCTGATCGAAGAAGAAGCCCTGAAGGACCGCACCGCCGAAGTCCGTGCACAGGTACCTATTCCGGTTGCCGCCTTCCTGCTCAACGAGAAGCGCAACAGCATCACCAAGATCGAGCTGCGCACCCGGGCCCGCATCGTGATTCTGCCGAACGATCATCTGGAGACCCCGCACTTCGAAGTGCAGCGTCTGCGCGATGACAGCCCGGAAGTCATGCACGGCCAGTCCAGCTACGAAATGACCCCGAGCGAAAGCGAAGAGCAGCAGCCGCCCGCTGCCACCCGCACCCTGGTTCGCCAGGAAGCCGCCGTGAAGACCGTGGCCCCCGAGCGCCCCGCTCCGGCCCCGCTGGCTCCTCCGACCGCTGCAGTCGCCGCTGCCGAGCCGAGCCTGTTCAAAGGCCTGGTGAAGTCGCTGGTAGGCCTGTTCGCCGGCAAGGAAGAAGCCCAGCCCGTCGCTACCCAGCAGAGCGCCAGCGAGCGCCCGGCTCGCAGCAGCGACGAACGCCGTAACGGTCGCCAGCAGAACCGCCGCCGTGACGGCAGCCGTGAAGGCCGCCGCGACGAAGAGCGCAAGCCGCGTGAAGAGCGTCAACCTCGCGAAGCCCGTGAGCCGCGCGAACCGCGTGAACCTCGCGAAGGCCAGGAAAACCGCCGCGAACGTGGCGAGCGTCCGCCGCGCGAAGAGCGTCAGCCTCGTGAAGACCGCGCTCCGCGCGAAGCCCGTGAGCCCCGCGAAGAGCGCGCACCGCGCGAGCCTCGCGAGGAGCGCCAGCCCCGCGAAGAGCGTCAACCCCGTGAGGAGCGTGCACCGCGCGAAGCCCGTGAGCCGCGCGAGCCGCGTGAACCTCGCGAAGGCCAGGAAAACCGCCGCGAACGTGGCGAGCGTCCGC